>NZ_JARDAL010000005.1:0-28499 GCF_048957595.1 Acinetobacter sp. AS5
TTAAAGCCTTCGACTTAACCTTCTTTTACATCAATAATGGCTTCATTTAATGTCAGCATACTTTTTAAAACACCACCTACTATTTATCTTCTCTGCTTACTCATTTGTGCCCAGATTCGAACTTCGATTTATTCAAAAATTAATTTGCTTTAATTTTTTTATTTTTAACGCTGTAATGAGATTCAAGAACTTGAGATAAACAAACAGGACAAATCAGCAACAGAACCGATCTTCACATTGATAAATCACAGCAAAGATTCTCAAAAAACTACAATATTGTTCTGTTTTTTACCCTCTTCTTTTTTATCAAATAAACCTTCCCTATAACTGTTCGAGAAAATGAATAATATTATGATTCGTGAAGGGAGGGTCGAAGATATACCTCAAATTATTCAGGTCATTCATGACAGCATTCAATCTTGCGTACTGGATCATCAGCGTGAAGAAAGCAAAATTCAAACCTGGCTAGAAAAGTTTGATCATGCCAGCCTGATTGTCGATATGCTTTATAACGATTGCTGGGTTTATCTCATCTATGACAAGGTCGTCGGGTTCTTATTGGTCAGTGATGCTGGAGAAATCCGGATGCATTATGTGGCCCAACACTGCCAAAGACTGGGGTTCGGCACCCAGTTATTTCATCAAATGCATCGCACTTTATTAAAGAAAAAAATTCATCAGATTGAAATACAGTCTACTCAAACTGCCTTAAGTTATTATCAACACTGCGGCTTTCATCCCCATTCTGCCGAGTCAGAAGATGAATCGCGTTATCTGTATAAATATATTTTTTAATCGGCCTCTTTTTCAATTTTCAACTGATCACGTCCTGCCTGTTTGGCGGCATAAAGCTGCACATCTGCCGCTTTCATCAATTCATGAATATCTGCATAGCCATGTTTTTGTTCAACCCAGGCCGCACCCATACTGACCGTCACATAATCTTTCGCATCTGGCCGATTCAGATGTTGCATACGCTGTTCCCGAATCTGGTTTAACACATTTTCCAGATTTTTCAGGGCAGTTTGAACCGGCATTCCAGTGAGCAGAATCGCAAACTCTTCACCACCATAACGTGCCAGATAGCCAGACGGTGGCAAAGCGCCTTGAATAATCCTGACCAGATTTTTCAGGATTTCATCGCCTTTTAAGTGGCCATAATAGTCATTATAGTTTTTAAAAAAATCGACATCGAGCATGGCAAAAATCAAGGTATGTTGCGGCTGCTGTTGGGTCTGCAAAAACTGCTGCTGGATTTCATGATTTAAGGCACGCCGGTTAAAAGCTCCAGTCAGCGCATCAATATTCATTTGCTGTTCCAGTTTGGCATTCACTTCACGCAGTTGCTGGGTCCGTTCTTTAACTTTTTGATCGAGCGAATTATTGAGCGCGATCAGGTTCAGGTTTAGCTGTTCAGTCTCATAAGTTTGATGTGCATAATGTCTGGACTGCTGAAACATAATTAATAAGGCATAAACACTGGTAGAGATAAAAAACAGATACGTGGTTTTAATTGCATTGATCAGCAACAGATAATCATTCAAAAAGGTGACACAAAGAAAAATAATCGCAATCAGATTTAAACGCGAATAATGCTCTTTATAACGTAAGGTCTGATAAAAGCCGTAAATAAAATTAACGATGATGACCAAGGCAAAAATCGCACTAAATAGGGCCAGACGTTCAAATATCTCAGGAGGTGAGAATAATGTAAAAATAATATTAAAGACCAGTAATGCCACCGCGATATAATAAATCACCGGATTTAAATAGCGCCGGTTAAACAGATGCATATAACTGAGAAAAAAGAAGGCAGCAATAAAAGTAAACAGATACTCTAAGCGGGCTCCCCACAGCCAGTTGATATTGCTAAATACCGTATAGGCATAAGGTGCAGAAAACAGATTATGCAGGGCCAAAAAGACAATAAACCAGCCAAAAACAAAGATACTTTTACTGTTACGTTCTCGTGATCCCCTGAATACCGAAAATAGAATGGTAAACACCCCCACCCCAAGCACCGCCCCACACACCATGGCGATACTCATCATCAACTGCTGGAATTGGCGATTGATGGTACCTGCAACGCCGATCTGCATTGGTCGTTCGAGACCGCCATGCAAGTGGGTATAATTGGAAGCCTGAATGCTTAAGGTAATATACTCAGTGTCTGGAACAAAATAGCCAATACGCGGTGCTTTCTCAGTCACCTGTTTGTCAGGTGTGGTACTGATTTCCCCGAGACGGACAATAAACTGTCCATTGACATATACCCGATAGGCGCCGTATTGGGTTGGAATCCGAATCGCGATGCGTCGCCCGAGAAATTCTTTCGGAATTTTAAAATAACCAATAAAGGTACCGTAGCCAGAGTTTGAACCCGCCAGAGTTTTAAAAGAGGCTGGCAATTCAACTGTTTTTGACTGGAGTACGGGGCTGGGCTGAACAATAAACTGACTCGGATAAAACAGCCATTTTCCCTGCAAGGCACTAGTGCTATGTTCGGTAAAATGAACTTCAGTAATATGGTCGTGAGATTGCTGCTGAAATGACGGCGAAGGGAGTTCATCCTGAGCGATTGCTGAACTTATGATGCAAGTCATCCAGCTCAAGGCACAGACAAATACGAAAAAACAGACATTCCTTATCAAGTTATGCAAATACGTTATATCTCAAAATAATTCTTTATTATTCTTATAATCTACAAGGAATATTTTTGATTTCAAATCTTTTTAGATGTTTTTTGTAGCTTCTCCGGCACAGCCTATTTTGAAGCGACTGCACCGGAATCACCGTACATCTTTAAATAAAAAATATAATTTATATTCAGCTAGTTAAATGATTTTAATCACGTGTTTTTACATCAAACAGTTCAATTTCAAAAATCAGGTTGGAATTGGCGGGAATGACTTTACCCATTTTACGTTCGCCATAGGCCAAATGTGCAGGCACCATCAGTTTACGCTTACCGCCAACTTTCATCCCCAGAATACCCTGATCCCAACCTTTGATCACACGACCGGTACCAATAACAGTTTCAAAATAATTACCGCGGTCAATTGAAGAATCGAACTTGGTTCCATCTTCCAGCCAGCCAGTATAGTGCGTGGTAATTAAGGCACCTTTTACCGCTTCTTTACCTTCGCCTACTTTTAAATCAATAATTTCAAGTTCGTTGATCATGGTTATTTACCTGAGAGGAGCATAAAATTCAAAGCTCAGTATAAACTGGAATGCTCTATATTTTTAAGTCTGGGCCATTGATGGGTTAAAAGCTGAGTTCCTGAATATTCTTATCATTGAGTAAATACTGGGTTAATTCTTGATGATTCTTGGCCGATCCCATCAGAATCCAGCGTCCGACAATCTGTTGATCAATTTTTTTTTGTGAGGAATGCACCACTTTTAACTGATAACGTTTAAATAACATTTCGTAGTGATCGGAATCATTTTGATCAAATGGACAAACGATTTCATAGTTGCGTTCCTGATTCAGAGATTCAATGCCGCGCTGGACATACATCAATAGAACCAGCACCACCATGACAATAAAAGTAGCCCAAATACTTAAGAGTTCATAGCCTGCACCGACCGCCATGCCGAGTGCGGCTGTCATCCAGATCGTGGTTGCGGTGGTAATCCCGGAAATACGGTTATCATCTTTCAGGATAACACCAGCACCTAGAAAACCCAGTCCAGTCAAGACATTGGCGGCCAGCCGGTCAGGATTGGCCACGCCTATTTTCAGGGAGATAATGGTAAATAAACAGGAACTCAGACTGACCATAATCATGGTACGCAGTCCGGCAGATTTACTGTGATACTCACGCTCTGCACCAATAATTGCGCCGATCGCGACAGCCAGCAGTAAATCATAAAGTTCATGGTACATGGTGCAACCCTGCGTATTCTTATCCCTCAGATATACGCAATTTGAGCTACAGGATACAAGTCCAGACTTGCATCCTTATTTGGCCTTATTGTAACTGTTCCCACTCCACCAGCACCTGGCCCTGATCACCGATCAAGGTCCATTCACCATCCATCACATTGAGCTGTAACTGCATGGTGCGTTCGCATAATTGTGGCAATGCGTCGGTGGTTGCGGTAGATAACTTCCACACTTCCACATTTTTTAAGGTTTTTAATTTGCTGCTGCGCTTATACCATTCATCCACCGCAGAACCATAGGTGACAACTGCGACCTGCTTGCAACGCGCACTGGCCTTTTTGACTTTATCTTCATCCGGGCTACCGACTTCAATCCATTTGACCAGTTGACCGGTCAGATCTTTTTCCCAGAGTGCCGGTTCATCGGTTTCAAAAAGATCCTTGGTAAATTCCAGCGCTTCATCGGCATAGCGTGCATAGGCCAAAATACGCACCATCAAGCGTTCAATGGTTTCTGAAGGATGCAGCGCCATCGTCAGCTGATAGTCTGCATAACGATGCGTATCCATGTCCGCAATATTCAAATCAACCTTATAAATCGTCGCTTTTAACGCCATCACATAATCCTCAAATTTGGCGCCTAGCATATAAGATTTAGCGCTATTTTGCTGAACAGATTTAGGCCAATAATTCATTCAACGTACTAGAAACAGTGCCGTTATTTCTCCAGATCCATACGACATTGCATCAAGGCTGTTTCAAATGCCAGCCAATCCCGTGACTGTTGATAAATCACTTCTACCCGGTTATCAATGCCTTCATCTGCTGACTGATAATTAAACTGCTCAGGATTAAAATTAAAGCTTTTCCAGCCTTGGTCGGTATGAAAAATCCCTTTGATTCTGAGCCAGTCTTTTTGTTCACAGAGCAGATCCAACAGATCATAAAAATTAAATTGCCAGCGTTTTGGCAATTTCCAGCCCGCGACCTGATAACCCTGCGCACTTTCTACATAATGATAAGGCATCTGCTGAATCACTACGGGCGTATCCGCTGAACGGGTGATCTGTTGCTGTTTTAACAAAGGCTGAATCTGACGGGCAGAACCCCGATAGTCCTGTTTGATCTGTTCGATATCGAGTTGCCCTTGCTCAGCGACCAACCACTGTTGAGCATAAGGTTGATATTCGGCCTGAAGTTGCATGAGCGCTGCGTGATCTGCGGCTGTCATCAAGTCAGTATGTGAAATCACCACAATATGCGCTGCCTTGAGCTGGTCCGCATACAGGTTTTGCTGAGACCAATCCCGATCATGCAAACGCGAACCATCCACCACAGTGACTAAAGCCTGCATATTTAAATGGCTGTGCCAGTGCGGTTCGGTCAGCTGTTCCAGTAATTGTCCCGGATGCCCCAGTCCGGTAGGTTCGATAAACAGACGATCCGGTTTCACTTCTGACAGCAGGCGTGACAAGGCAATCTGCATCGGCAATTGGCTACTGCAACATAGACAACCACCCAACAGCTCTTTGACCGCATAACCCTGATCTTGCGGCAATAACTGCTGGTCTACCCCAATCTGGCCGAATTCATTCATTAGCACAGCCCAGATTTCCTGTTCCGGTTTTTGCTGTAATAAATGTTTGAGTAGTGTGGTTTTACCTGCACCCAAAAATCCGGAAATGATATGGACAGGAATAGCCTGCGACGCTGACAGAATTTTCAAAATCGACTCTCAAGAGATTGAATAGAAATAGCAATACTCTGCATTATAAAGCACAGTGTGACTTTAAAATGCGTGTTCTTCGCAAACACGGCGTGAAAATCACAGAGATAAAAATTAATGGAATGATCCCAAATTACCAATTTTCTATGTTAACTTTTATTTCAAATTGGACTCTTGAAATATTCACACACACTTTCATTAAATAAAACTCCGCATAATTAACAGAAATAAAACAACTTTCTCAGTTTTGTATCTACAAGGTTATTCCCTGCGTGTCGCTTTTGTTAATTGATTTGCTCAGTAAAATTTCAGTGCTTAGGATGGGCATCTGTCGAATTGATGTGATGGTCAGCTCGGCAGATTACATGACATGAATAAAAGGATGCCAAAAATGAAATATGCACAAATCTTACTTGCCACTACGCTTACTGCTGCTGCAGCCACCAGTTTTGCTGACAGCAAAACCACAGATGCGAAAACCACCACTGCAGAAGAAAAAGTGATTGTGACTACACAAGAATTACCTGAATCGAATGCTCCTGTTGCAGGTGCATCTGCAGAGCAGCCTGCTGCCTCTGAAGCTGCTATAGAAAGCACGCCCCCTGCAAAACCTGCTGCACGTTAATTAATTGAACGACTCGTTTAATCCTTCAATGAAAATATCAGGGACAGTAATTCTCCAGTAGGCTTTGTCCTATACTGCCCCGATCTTATTCGATGCTGAATCATGCTTGATGCTGGTTCAGCATTTTTATTGCGCAAAATCCATTTATCACCATAGTCAAAAATGATCATAGAATTAATACTAGCTATTAAGCTTTTATTATTTTTATATTTTAATTCAAATACTTATTTAAAAATTACCTATTTCATTCCAATATCATCCATATACTTAAGCTACTATCGCCTAACTTGTTTCTAGCTTCTAACTGTCCCTTAATAGCATCAAATGCAAGTCGATTGAGTGGACATTCGCTATGAGCAATACTAACTACACTACTGAAGTGGCAATTCTGGGCGCCGGCCCTGTCGGCTTAACCATTGCCAACTATCTGAGCAAGCAAGGCGTAACTGTCACAATTGTCGAGCAACTGGATAGTTTGATTGATTATCCACGTGCGATTGGAATCGATGATGAATCCTTGCGTACCATTCAATCTTTGGGTTTAGTCGATCAAGTCTTACCGCATACCACTCCGAATCATGCGATGCGCTTCTTGACGCCTAAAGGTCGCTGTTTTGCTGATATTCAACCTTTAACACGTGAGTTTGGTTTCTCGCGCCGTAATGCCTTTATTCAACCACAAGTTGATAACGTCCTACTGCAAGGCTTAAAGCAATATAAAAACACGCAAGTGCTGTTTTCTCGTCAATTGACCCAGTTTAGTCAAGATGCTGACGGCGTAACACTTAACCTGAAAAATAAAGAGGATGATGCAGAAACCATCCGCGCTCAATACCTGATTGCCTGTGATGGCGGTAATTCCTATGTGCGCCGCAACCTGGGCATTGCTTTTGAAGGTGAAACCGCACCGAATCAATGGATCGTGATTGACCTTGAGAATGATCCGCTTGCTACACCACATATTTACTTATGTTGTGATCCGGTTCGTCCTTATGTATCAGCCGCATTGCCACATGGTATTCGCCGGTTTGAATTTATGGTTATGCCGGGTGAAACGCAGGAAGAACTGAGCAAACCGGAAAATATTGCCAAACTTCTTTCTAAGGTTTTACCAAGCACAGATGGTATCGAAGTGATCCGTCAGCGTGTCTATACCCATAATGCCCGTATTGCCGACAAGTTCCGTGTCGACCGTATTTTACTTGCCGGTGATGCAGCGCACATTATGCCGGTATGGCAAGGTCAGGGTTATAACAGCGGTATGCGTGATGCCTTTAATCTGGCTTGGAAAATGGCGCTGGTTGTTCAAGGCAAAGCTGGCCCAGCACTTTTAGATTCTTATCAGATCGAACGTAAAGACCATGCCAAGGCGATGATTGACCTGTCGGTGATGGCAGGTCACGTATTGGCACCACCGAAAAAATGGCAAGGTTTTGTTCGTGACGGCATTGCCTATGCCCTGAACTATATCAAACCGATCAAGCAGTATCTGCTGGAAATGCGCTTCAAACCAATGCCGAAATATCATGACGGCGCACTTTTGAGCAAGGGAGCCAAGAACTCTCCAGTCGGCAAAATGCTTATCCAGCCTCAGGTTCAGCTGGCTTCGGGTGAAACCGTATTACTGGATGAAGTGATCGGCAATGATTTTGCGATTATTGCCTGGGGTGTCGATCCGAAATGGGGTCTGAGCCCAGATACGTTGCAACAGTGGAAAACGCTCGGCGTGAAATTCATTCAGGTAATTCCTGCGGTGCAATTGCAAAATAGCCAGCGTAAACAGTATGAAGATGTCATCACCATTGGTGATATCGGCACAGATATCCGCTCGTGGTTTGGCAACACGTCTGATTCAGTTGTGATCTTGCGTCCTGACCGTTTCGTAGCTGCTCTGGCCATTCCTCAATCGATGGAAAGCACCAGCCAGCAACTGTTTAAAAAGCTTTACCTGAAATAATATTAGGGTCACTTTTCACCACGCTTCGGCGTGGTTTTTTTTATTATTTTTATATATTCCGGACAATATATAGACTGGGGAATTAGACTCGGTATTCCTGAAACTACGGGATATCTTTCAGGGAATCACGACGAGCCATCTGCTGCAAAAAAGGTCTGAACTCATCAAATTTCGGTAAAATTTTCGCAGAGATCGCGAAGATTAAACAGTAAGCCACATAGAGATCCACCGCCGAGACTTTTTCACCCAACAGATAGGGACTGGCCTGCCCGACGCCCTGTTTCAGAAAATCAAACACGGCTGCTTCATTCCCAAAACTTAAACTTCTCCGGTTCTTTTCAATATTTTCTGGCGACACCTGTAAATTTTTTATATCGATATATTCGGTAAAGGGTCCATGACAGAAAAACATCCATTTTAAATACGCCCCACGCTTCGGATCATCCAAAGCAGGTGCTAAGCCTTTGTCACGATATTTATCTGCCAGATAGATAAAAATAGCGGCCATTTCTGAAATAATGACACCTTGATCCACCAGACAGGGAACTTTTCCCATCGGATTGATCTGTGTATACGCCTGCTGATGCATATGCTCATAGGCGACTTCCACCTGTTCAATCTGGTCTTCAATCTGCAATTCTTTCAGTAAAGGCAACAAGGTCAGGCCACGTGATTGCGGGTTGTTATAGAGCTTCATCATCCTGCTTCAACCATTTTTTTATTATTAGATGTTCAGTATAAAGTGATTTGCAGTCCCGATTTAAAAGGATGTGCTACAGATCATTTCTGTCGCACGGCTTTTTAGATAGGCTGATCAACAATGCAGATATTAGAAAAGATCCACACAAAACTTTTCTTTTAATACTTTTAAAATCAGATCAATCACCACATGTTTTTGATCCTTGCGATAATTGGCATACAGTCCAATCATCGGTAACGGTTCTAGGGTCTTTTTCACCACAATATTATCGCCGAGCAATGGAATCACATAGGCTGGCACCAGACTCCAGCCCACGCCCATTCCCACCAGATTGACATTGAGCAGAATATTGGTGGAATACTGCACCACATTCACTTTTAATTTGGACTGTTTAAAAAAATCCTGAATCAGCTTATGCAGTTGCGGTGAGGACTGCTCATCACTAATTACAAAATCCTGATTTTCAAAACTCTTGATACTGACATAGGGCAAGGCCGCAGCCGGGGAATCTTTCGGCACAATCAAGGTTAAAGGCTCATCAAAAATGCGGATCGAATCAAATTCACTCAACTGCCCCGGATAACGGGTAAAGGCAATATCGATCTGTCCATTTCTTAAGGCACTAAACTGCTCTGCATCGGTCAGACTGTGAAACTGTGCTTTCAGTTCAGGAAAATGCGCGCGGATATTCGGCATGATATAAGGAAAGACTTTCATTTCCGCGACCGGGACAAAACCGATATTCAGCTGGTCCTGCTGTGCATTGGCGATCTGTCTGGCAGTCTGAATGGCGCGCTCTGCATGCTCAAGACTCAATAAAGCTTCTTTTAAAAATGCCTGACCGGCTTCAGTGAGCCCGACCTTACGGTTATTCCGCTCCAGCAACTGTACGCCAACCTCACGTTCCAGATCCTTGATTTGCTGGCTCAGTGATGGCTGTACCGTATTTAATTTTTCCGCGGCACGGGTAAAGTTCAGTTCCTGCGCCACTGTAACGAAATAACGTAAATGTCTTAATTCCATTTTATAACTCCAAACTTGCCGGGCGCTTATTTTTGCTTTTTGGCAACATACTGACGATAAACCAATATCGTCACAATGACGAGTACAGCACTCAAAACATAGGTGGTTTCAAAGCCCCAATAGGCAATCAATATTCCCATGGCTACGGAACCGATCGCTAAACCCAGATCAAACAGGGTAAAGAAGGTTGAAATCGCATGTCCCATACGCTGTTTGTCGACCGACTGAATGGCCAAGGTCTGCAAACATGGGAATAGTGAACCATAACCGATGCCAATAAACACCGCCGACAACCATAATATCCATTGATTGGAAATCAGGCTGACAATCACCAGACCAATGGCAAAGAAAATAAATGAAGGATAAATAACTGCACTGGGTCCCTTACGGTCATAAATCTTTCCAACCCAAGGTCTGACCAGCAACATGGACGCTGCAAAGACAATAAAGAATACGCTGGTATAGGCTAAAAGCTGCTTGGTTTCACTAAATGCAGTAATAAAGCTCATGATGCCCGAGTAGGCAAAAGCGGTTAATAAAGCCACGAAACTTACCGCCAGAACTTTGACTTCCAGAATATCCTGCAAGCTCAAGCTGGTTTTCTCTTTGCTTATGGCTTCAGGTTTTGGTAACTCTGTGATTTTGAGCATCCAGCAAAAGATTAATCCCAAAGAAATAATAACGGCAAGAATGCCAAATAAGACCTTGAAGCTGGTGAACTGAATCACGGTCAATGCCAGCAAGGGCCCAAATACCACACCCAGATTGGTTGACATGACAAAATAACCCATGCCCTCACCTTTGCGCTGTTCAGGAATAAATTCATTAGCGACGGGTACTGCCACCGTGGTCAAAATACTGAACCAGATGCCATGTAAAAAACGCACCAGCAACAGCGACCACATGCTATCTACCAGCAAATAACTAAAGGCAAATAAGGCAAAAATCACACCTGCGCCGCGCATCGAGATTTTCTTGCCGAGCTTTTCGATGATCATGCCGGAAAATGGCCGAATCGCAATCGAAGAGGCCAAAAATAGCGTCAGCGCCAACCCAGCTTCTTTTACCGAACCGCCCAGATCTTTCATGATGTAAATCGGCAAGATGGTCAGTAAGGCAAAGTAATAAACGAACAGGAAAAAATTATTGAATAAGCACAAGATAAATGAGCGATTCCATAACCGCTCAGCGCTAACTGACATAATCACCAACTTTTAAAATTTGTAGGGAAATAGCACAAACTCAGGCTTGAATAGCGACAGGATACAAGGCCAACTCGACCAGATTCTGGATATAGTGTTCATCTGGAATCCGGTTGAAAAAAATGATCTGGTAATGAATCGGGCCGTATAAGGTATCCAGCATCAAATCAAAAGGATAATCCGCGCGGATTTCTCCCCGTTCAATCGCTTGCTGAATCAGTTGATGAGTCTGTTGCCGACGTGGCAAGAGATATTGCTGAAAGAACTCACCTGCCAGTTCACGGTGATTGGCAATCACCACCAGCAAAGCCCGCCCCACCGGATGATTCAGTGCCTGAGATAAAGAACCAAGTTGTTGAATAAGATTACTTTTCAGGCTTTTAGAGGCATCCAGCTCAAATACCGAAGCTGTATGCTGTTTGAAAGTGTCCAGCACCAGTTCCGATTTATGTTTCCACCATCGATAAATCGTGGACTTGCCTACGCCGGCACGTGCCGCCACATCTTCAATCGTCAGCTGATGATATTCACATTCTGCCAGCGCATCTGCGACTGCCTGTAAAATGCACTGCTGTCGCCGGGAACTTTTTTCGTAACTCCTCATATTTTTCTACTTAACTTTTAATATTTAAAAATCGAAACGATACGTATCGTTTTATATTAGAGTAAAAAATGGCAAAGCTCCAGCAAAAAACTGAAATTGAATCAAAAAAAAGACCTTCTAAGGAAGGTCTTTTCTCAATCACGATCTAACTTAACTTTGTGCAGTCTTTTTATAAATGCTGCAAGAAGGATGATGATTTTCTTGCAAACGCGCGACTTTACGCTGTTCTGCTGCTTCAAAACGGCAACGTTTCCAGTCATTGTCCAGGTTCAAAGCTGGAATCTGTTTTGGTTTACCATTTTCATCCACCGCAACCATGGTGAAATAGCAGCTATTGGTATGACGTACCGTTCTCTTTTGAATATTCTGGGCTTCTACACGAATCCCGATTTCCATCGAGGTACGGCCAACATGATTCACACTGGCCAGGAATGTCACCAGTTCACCGACGTGAATCGGCTCTTTAAAATTCACCTTGTCTACAGATAAGGTCACGACATAACTACCCGAATAGCGACTTGCACACGCATACGCCACCTGATCCAATAATTTCAGAATGGTTCCACCATGAACATTTCCTGAAAAATTTGCCATATCTGGCGTCATGAGAACTGACATCGTTAACTCTGACTGGTCATCCGACACTGCTGCAATTTGATCTAAAGGGGCCATCGTTTTCTTTGAACTCTTTGAATGACAAGGTTATCGTTTATTATTATAGCGTTTTTAGCATGAATAAAATGTTCAATTCGGCAAATGAAGCATCACAATTATTGATATAGAAAATGTATTCATACAGAAAAAAATATATTTAATTGCTTAAAATCTCAGTTAGAAAGTTAAGTGCCAATAAATCAACACTTATTTATTTGCGGCTGATTACACCGCAACTGAGAATTTTTCACTGTTTTAAGCGCTGAACAAAAATAATTCAGGAAAATAGAAAGACTCTGCGTGATTTAAAGCATCACTGGCCTGAGCATTTCCTGTGCCACGTTCTGATAACTTAAAATTTGTTGACCATCCAAGGTTGTTTCAACGGTAAAAGAACCATCCTGATGGGTCGCGGTCACTGTAAAAATATAGTGTTCGAATTGTGCCAGTTTGACCTGCTGTCCAATTTTAATATGCATCATGATGTCTACATCTGTGTAGTGATCTTTTCAAACTGCATTCTGGCATGAACATCGATGCTTTTGAATATTTGATCAACTTAAGTATACGAATAATAATATTAAAATTTTGATTTAAGACGAATAAGGCTTATTATTTAAAACAATATACTTATAATTCAATTTGTTATATTTAAAATTAATTTTATCTTTTGCGATAATTCCGACTGACTGATACACATAGGCAATCATCTTATCTTTTATAACAATCAGTTAAGCGTTACAGCCGATGATCCGTTATCCTTTTGAGTGAATATCCCTATACTGCGATATAGGGATAAACAGAAATTTCAAAAAAAAGATTTATTGAGCTTGATGTTCATGTACCACAAACTGTGGAATGCGATGTCCTTGAGCATAATCATGTTTTTGGTAGGCTTGTGAAATTTCCATCAACTTTAACTGGGTCGCCTCGGCACCAGCCTGCATGGTGAGTTCCCTGCCACGGACATCAAAGATATGGCCTTTTTCGCGTAAATCCGGCTGAATCACCACATCTGCATGCTTTAATTCTTCATGCGCCAGATGTTGCTGCATAATATTGATGTTCTGGTTAAACAGTCCCCAGACATTGCTGGTTTCCGTGTGAATGGGTTGTGCCAGAATATCTACCGCAATCACAATGTCGGCTCCCAACTCACGTGCCACATCGACCGGCACCGGACTGACTAGACCACCATCTACATATTCTTTACCTTGAATGATGGTCGGAATAAACATACTCGGAATCGAGACTGAAGCACGTACCGCCTGTCCGGTATTGCCATGGTTAAAGACGACTTTCTTGCCTTCTTTCAGCGCGGTTGCTACCACAAACATCGGGATTTTCATGGCTTCAAGCGGGGTTTGATCGACCTGCAAATTGACATAGTCTTCAACTTTTTTGCCATCAAAAAAGCCTTTTCTGGCCAGTTTGATATCACGGACATCATTCGGTCGCATGCTGAGAGCAATATTGCGCAGTTCAATCGCCGGTTTGCCACTTGCATAAATGGATCCCACAATGCTTCCCGCACTGGTTCCAACAATAAAATCTGGTTGAATACCCGCCTGTTCCAGTACTTCCAGCGCACCAATATGCGCATAACCACGCGCACCGCCACTGCCTAGGACTAAAGCAACTACCGGACGCTGTTGGGTTTGCTTGATCTTTTGAAAATCAATTTGATTTGGACGTGCCTGAGCTTCTCCGCGTTGTGCAGCAGGTTGTAGATGACTGGTCGCCGCTTGGGCTGTCATTGGGGTCGTTTGGCAAGCACTTAGGCCAAATGTACCCAGTATCACCATACTCAACACATATTTCTGCATGCAGAGAATGTCCTCATTAATCTAAAGCAGCATAGTGTATAAACACATGCATAAATAGTCTGTAGAATTTCGTAAAACTGTCATACAGTTCAGCTACTTTATCTTCATTTTTCCCCATAACTGTATGTCTTCAATCTCACTGTATCGGATTTTCCTGATTTTCTTGCAACTGGGCTGCATTTCATTTGGTGGTCCAGCGGCGCATCTGGTGTTTTTTCACCGAAAATTTGTGACCCAACTGCAATGGTTGAATGACACCCAGTACAGTCAACTGGTCGCTTTGGCGCAACTTTTACCCGGGCCGAGCAGCAGTCAGGTGGGGCTGTCGATCGGTTATCTGCAACGGGGCTATACTGGTGCCGTGATCGCATGGTTGGGTTTTACCCTGCCCTCAATGATTCTGATGACCTTGGTGGCGCTCTTGGGTCAAAGCTATTTTCATATTTTAAACTCAAACAGCTTTCATACCATCCAGTTAATTGTATTTTCTGTAATCGCCTGGGCATTCTGGCAAATGCTGAGGAGCTTCTGTAAAACGGTTTGGCAATACGCTGTCTTAATCCTCTCTGTCGCATTACTAATAGTCGTTTCAGTAAGTTTTAACCAGATTCTGGTCATTATACTGGGCGCAATCTGTGGACTCTTGGCTGGATATTTTTCCCAATCAGATTCGAAACCCAAAGAAATTAACAAAACGGCAATCAGCTCGCCGTATATTCGATCTGCCGCTGCACCCTATTGGTTACTGGCATTTATCTTGCCGTTTGTTCTGCTCCCCTTAGCTGGGAAATTATGGGGTGAATCGGAACTGCAATTTTTTTCCAATTTCTATCAAACCGGTTCATTGGTATTTGGTGGTGGTCATGTGATTCTGCCTTTGCTATATCAGGACTTTGTCACAACCGGTTTAGTCAGTGCCCAATCTTTTGATCTTGGCTATGCATTTGCCCAGCTAATGCCGGGACCTTTATTCAGTTTTGCCAGTTATATTGGTGCTTTGCTGCCTTGGACGGCTTATGCCTGGCTGAATACATTGTTAGCGACCTGTGCAATCTTTTTACCTTCATTTTTCTTGATCTTTGCCACCTTGCCTTACTGGTCGTGGTTGATGCAGCAGCGCCATATTCATCAGGCGGTGATGGGCATCAATGCTGCAGTAGTGGGACTGTTACTGTATTTATTGCTGGATCTTTCACAACGCTATTTTAGTTATGGGTCCGACCTGGTCTTTGTCGCGGTGATGATTGCTCTGCTACGCTCAAAACTACCGGTCTGGTTCAGCCTGATTTTCGGCTTTGTGCTTTATCAAAGTTATTTAAATTTCTTTTAAATAAAACTTTGGCACAAAAAAAGCCCCGAATGATCGGGGCTTTTTGCTTCAAGTCTTACCAGATATCTGATTTGACCTTGTCTTTAAATTTAGGATGGTTATCCAGTTTAAATTCAGGCTCTTTCACACCACGCTTCAACTGACCAGTATAGTCGCGAAGTAGCATCAGCAAGAATGGCATCAGCAACAGGATTGCGATCAGGTTGATGCTTGCCATGACACCCATGAACAGATCTGCCATATTCCAGATCAACGGCACACTGGCGATAGAACCGAAATACACCATGACCAATACAAATAAGCGGAAAATCAACATCACCCGGCTATTGTTATTGATGAACTGGACGTTTCCTTCGGCATAGGCATAGTTACCAATAATCGAAGAATAGGCAAACAGGAACAGAATCAAAGCCAGGAAGTCATCACCCCAAGCACCAATCTGGCTTTCAAGCGCCATCTGGGTCAAGGTCACGCCTTCAAAGCCTGCATTTTCATACAGACCCGAAACCAGAATAATAATCGCGGTACATGAACACACCACAAAGGTATCTACAAATACTCCGAGCATCTGTACCAGACCCTGGTTGACCGGATGTTTGACATCGGAAGCTGCAGCAGCATTCGGTGCCGAACCCATCCCTGCCTCGTTAGAGAACAGACCACGCTTGATGCCCATCATCATCGCCATAGATACCATGGCGCCAAAGAATCCACCAGCGGCGGCTTCAAATTCAAAGGCTTTACTGAAAATGAGCTGGAAGATGGATGGGAGCAAATCGTAATTGATGACCGCAATATACAAAGCCACAGCCAGATAAAGCACAGCCATAAACGGCACAAAGCTTTCCGCAACTTTCGCAATCCGTTTAATCCCGCCAAAAATGATCACCGCAGTCATCAAGACCAGAAACAATCCGACCCAGGAAATTTCCAGATTCAGGCCGCCTAATGGCAGAATCAGGTTCGCCTGATCCCAGCCCCAGGCATGAGAGGTTGCTCCGGTAATGGCATTGGCCTGAACTGCATTGAAGACAAAACCATAAGTCGTGATCAATGCAATTGCAAAAACAATCCCGAGCCATTTCTGTTTCAGGCCTTGGGTAATGTAATAAGCTGGCCCACCACGGAATTGCTGGTTTTTGTTATCACGCACCTTAAACAACTGTGCCAAAGAGGATTCAACAAAAGCAGAACTCATGCCCAGAAAGGCAGTAAACCACATCCAGAACACGGCACCGGGGCCACCAATTGCAATCGCAATGGCAACACCCGCGACATTGCCCACCCCGACCCGGCTTGCCAGTCCGGTGACAAAAGCCTGGAACGGAGTAATCCCGTGCGTATCCTGAACCTTGCCACGACTATTTTTCATGACTTTCATGCTGTGCCAGAACAAACGAATTTGTACTGCACCCGTCATGATCGTATAGAAAATACCGACTGCGACCAGAAACACCACCAGAAAGTCCCATAAAGGGCCATTCAGGGCATTAATCCAGCCGAGTAAGGTTTCATTTAACTGATCATTCATGTCATATCCTTATGAGCCTATGACTCATCGTATCAGGCATAAAAATTATGCAAAAAACTTCAAAATCATCTGAATAACAGTAGCATTGATTAAGTCAACGAAGAACGCCCCACATAATGGAACGATCAGGAAGGCCTTATGCGACGCACCATACATATTGGTAATCGCCTGCATATTGGCAACCGCTGTTGGCGTTGCACCCATACCAAAACCACAATGACCTGCTGCAAGTACCGCAGCATCGTAGTTTTTGCCCATGAGGCGGAAAGTGATGAAAGCTGCATACAAAGCCATGGTGATGGTTTGCGCACCCAGAATTACCATCAGTGGTCCTGCAAGGTCAGCCAATTGCCATAATTTCAATGATAACAATGCCATCGCCAAGTACAGCGACAATGAAGCATTACCGAACACATCAATCGCACGATCAAAAATCTGAACCTTGAAAACACCTTCCAGTACATTACGCAGGATGACACCACCCGCCAATGCCCAGACAAATGTTGGCAGTTCAAACGCAGTACCTTTACTGAAACCCGTCATAAACTCTGCAAAAGCCAAACAACCTGCGAACAGGCCCAAGGTCGTGATTGCATTATCAGCGGTAATTAAACGCACCTGATGCGGATATTCAAACGGTACATATTCGTTGGTCGTGCTATCCATTGGTGTATTGTCACGCTTTTCGATCTGCTGATCGGTACGTGCAGTAGCCAGGTTATGACGATTGATCAGTAATTTGGCCAAAGGTCCACCAATGATCCCGCCGATGATCAGACCGAAAGTCGCACTGGCCATACCCAGTGCCAAAGCACCCTGAATGCCATGTTCAACTTCAAAAATCTCCCCCCATGCACCCGCAGTACCATGACCGCCGGTTAAGGTAACTGAACCTGCAATCAGGCCAATCAGTGGGTCAATACCAAGCAGTGTTGCCAGACTCATACCGACTGCATTTTGCAAAACAATAAAAATCGATATAGCAAACAGGAAAATTACCAGACCGACACCGCCTTCACGCAACTTGGAAAAGTTGGCACTCAGACCGATCGAGGCAAAGAAGATCAGCATAAAACTGGTTTGTAGCTCTGAACTGGTGGTGATGCTGTATCCCCACAGTGAATGCACCAGTAATGAGATAATCGCAGCAACCAAACCGCCTGCAACCGGCTCAGGAATATTGTAGCGCTTTAAAAAATCGATTTTATTAACCAGGAATCGGCCGAGTAACAAAACAATGACTGCGGCAATCAAGGTATAAAATGCGTTAAAAGTAAAATCCATAATTTTTTGCCCAAGATGATTTTGAATTTTTTATTGTTCTAAAAGTGATGGAGTGCACTAGATCTCTAGCTCGCTCATTAGATGTTCATCTGGAAATATCCTGATTTGATCTATTACCTTTAGAAAAACAAACCGATTTATCATCTCTTTTAAACTTATGAATATCATCATCACGATCATATTCAACAAATGAGAGATTTATAAAAGCAACACCTTTTCTATTCCGACACTCAGTCTGTTTGAAAATTGCAGACATTTTTCTAACAGACGCGCATGCTGGTAAAAAAAACTGTGTTTTAAGCTCAAAAAAACATTCAGTGCTTGATGAGTGCTTTCAACCTAAAGACTTCATTCAAGCCATCTGGAATCGCGTTATTTAAAACAGATCTTAATCACAAAATGCATGAATTAAGATGAAAAGTCGTACATTATGCTGTTTCTTTGTATCAAGTTTTATTTCTTTTTATTAGCAATAGTTAATTTACCTATAAAAAATAATTATAAATTCTCATTTTTATATGAAGATTAATCTATATTTTAATTCAAAAAAAATATTAATCTTTTACTCGACACGGAATGAAACAGGGATCTTGAAATTAAATTATCTTGATTTTCAGTCAAAATAAACCAGTTCTCTGTTTGAAATTGTTATTGTTGAATGGTTCAAGCACTTGGGTTTTAAGCCATTTTTTAAATCAAAGACCAACTTTATGACTAAATCCATTGCTATCACTTAGGCGATTTATGCTCAGCTAAAAGCATGCGAAATTTCATTACTCAAGTCATTTTGCTGACAAATTGTTTTTTTCAGCTGGCGGAGAATGAAATTTTCCTATCCCCCGTTCTGTTTGTTTAGTTTATAGTCATTGCAAACTCAATAAGGATATTCGACTGGACCCCATAATGGATCAAAATCTTGTTCATGCTGTAGATCACACTATCACTTCTCGCCATTCAGTGCGTGCTTTTCAAAATACCCCCGTTAGTACTGACACCTTAAAAGAGATTTTGACGGTTGCCAGCCGCGCACCATCAGGAACCAATACCCAACCTTGGAAGGTGTATGTGGTAACAGGTAAAAAGCGCGATGAACTCGTGCAACGGGTTTGTCAGGCACAAATGCAAATCTATGCAAATCCGGAATTGTCACAGCAGTATCAGGAAACCTTTGCCTACTATCCTGAACAATGGATCTCGCCATTTATTGAACGTCGTCGTGAAAATGGCTGGGGTTTATATGGCTTGCTGAATATTCAGAAAGGCGAAAAGGAAAAAATGGCGCGTCAGCAGCTGCGTAATTTTGAATTATTTGATGCGCCTGTCGGCCTGTTCTTTACCGTCCATCGTTCTTTGGCGATTGGTTCCAAAATGGATGTTTCCATGATGATCCAGAATGTCATGCTGGCAGCAAAAGCCCGCGGTCTGGACACCTGTCCGCAGGCTGCCTGGAATCATTTTCATCCGATCGTGCTTGATCTGGTCGGCGCACCTGATGATGAAGAGCTGGTCTGCGGTATGGCACTGGGTTATGCCGACCCAGAGCAGATTATTAACAGCTTTATTACCCCGCGTGTTCCCGTAGAGGAATTTGCCGTATTTATCGATGAGTGATGCAAGCAGGGCTAAGCCAACTTGCTTAGCCCTCTGCTCAATCCAGCATTTTTAATATATTAGAGAACGCCCAGCATCTATGCATTTTTCAAGATTGGCATCTTGATTTTAAAAATCGCCCAAGCGGAAATACCTACAAAAACCAGCATGATCAATGCCATATTTAATAAGGCATGCCAGATCAGAAAATTCAGTAATACACCGCCCAATAAGCCACAGACAAATTGCATACTGCCCATAATCGCACTGGCGGTTCCCGCCCGCTCGCCCTGTTCAGCCATTGCTAAAGCCATGGCATTCGGACCAGTAAACCCAAGGGCTGCCACCACAATAAACATGCCTAACAACACCCAGAGCACAGAATCGACATCCAGACAGCCAAGCAAGATTAACCCTAATACACCGGCAAACTGCAGACAGGTGCCAATTTTCAGACGCTGCAATATCGAGAAACGCCCAGCCAGACGTTTATTCAAGGTCGAAAACAGCATGATCCCGAAGGCATTGGCACCAAAGGCATACGCAAACTGCTGCTCGGTCAGTTGATAACGATCCATCAGAATGGCCGAAGAAGCGCTGATATAACAGAACATCACCGCACCGGAAAAACAGCCGGCATAGAGCGGGCGTCGAAAGCGTGGATCCTGAAAAATGCACCGGTACAAACTTATAACCTGTTGAAAGTTCAGCTTGAGACGGCGTTCTGGCTCCAGGGTTTCTTTAAAAAGAAAGTGTACACAGGCTAGACTCAACAGACCGCAGCCCATCAACACCAAGAAGATCACGTTCCATTCATAAAACATCAACACCCAGGCCCCCAGACTTGGAGCAATGATTGGCGCAATGGCGGTCACAATCATCATGCTGGCAAAGGCCTGAGCTGCTGAATGCATATCCAGACGATCGCGAATTGCAGCGCGTGCCATGACCACCCCGACACAGCCACCGAGAGCTTGCAGAATTCGTGCAGCGATCAGGCTCCATTCATCCTGCGCAAAGACACACAGCAAACTTGCCACAATGTATAAACACAGCCCAAAATACAGTGGCGGTTTACGTCCAATCCGGTCACTGATCGGACCATAAATCAGTTGCCCGATCGCCAGACCGAAGAAATAAGCCGGCAAGCTATTGGAAACCATTTGGGTACTGACACCAAAATCTGCTGCCATAGCCGGTAAGGCCGAAAGATACATATCAATGGATAAAGGCCCGAGTGCACTTAAGGTCGCCAGCAAAACAATCCAGGACATGGCATAAGGTTGTTGTACTATTTTATTCGATGTCATAAGCATGAAGATTTAAAGCGCTAATATGCAGACAAATTAACACAGTGCATAGTATGATTTAGCCTGAAATGAAGATTTATAAATATACTATTTTCATTAGCCTATTCAGATTCAGCTCTAAGACTGCAGTATAAAGGACGACCTTTGAAATCTTGGCTCACTCGTCTCAAGCAAACCACCTATAATACGACCTTGATGTATAACCTGCGCATGATGACGGCATTTGCAGGTACCGCCTTTGTTCCCTATTTTATGGGACAACAATTGATGACGATCCCATTGACTTTAGGGGTGGTCGCAGCCGGTTTAAGCGATATTGATGACCGCTTTTCGGTGCGGATTTTAAATCTGCTCTACACCTACATTGGCTTCTTTATTACGGCAGTAGGCGTATATCTGCTTTTTCCTTATCCCTTGCTGTTTGCCTTGGCCTTAATTGTGTCCTGTATTGCCCTGATTTTGCTGGGTTCACTAGGGCGACGCTATGCCACGATTTCCTACGGCTGTCTGGTGATTTCCGTTTATTCCATGCTCGGGGTGGAGCTGTTTGATGAATGGTATAAACAGGCTGGTTTATTGGTCATCGGCGCGATGTGGTACGGTCTGCTGTCGACCATCAGTTTCCTGATTTTCCCTGCCCGACTGGCGCAAGACAAGCTTGCCATTTCCTATTCTGCTCTCGGTGACTTTTTATATGCCAAGTCCAATCTGTTTGATGTGGACATGACCCCGAAAAGCTATCAGCAAAGCATGATTGAACTCTCGCTTGAAAATGGGAAACTGATTGCGATTTTTAATGAGATGAAAACTGCCCTTTTAACTCGTCTGAAAGGTGACCGTGGGCAAAAAGATACCCGTCGCAGTCTGCAATATTATTTTGTGGCGCAGGATATTCATGAACGTGCCGATTCAGCACATATTGATTATCAGAAACTGGCCAAGATTTTCCAGCATAGCGATATCCTGTTCCGCTTCCAGCGCATCATGTCAATTCAGGGCAAAGCCTGTAAGGACCTGAGTGAAAGTTTGCTAATGCGCAAACCCTATGTGCATAACCAGCGCTTTAAGCATGCCTTTGACAACCTGAGACAGTCTCTGGATAAGTTACGTCAGGAGCAGCAGTATGATCAGGTCTGGATCAGCGCCCTGTTTGCGCTGTTTCAAAACCTGAAATCGATTGATGCCCAGTTACGCAACTTGGAAACCGAGCAAAGTATCAAATCCGAGCGTTTCAAACATATCGAGAACCAGCTCAGAGATGATGACCTGAAAGGCTGGGATGACATCAAGATTCGGATTAAACAGCATTTGACACCCGAGTCGGTACTGTTCCGGCATGCCATTCGCCTGTCGATTGTGCTGCTGATCAGCTATATCTTCGTACAGGTCAGCAATATTGAATATGGTTACTGGATTTTATTAACGGCACTCTTTGTCAGCCAGCCGAACTTTAACGCCACCAAACGGCGTTTACGTCTGCGTATTGTCGGTACGTTGGTCGGTATTATTCTCGGTTATGCCATTCTGTATTTTGTGCCTTCCATCGAAGGACAATTATTACTTCTGGTATTGAGCGGGATTCTGTTCTTTGAATTACGCAGTAAACAGTATGCACAGGCCACAGCCTTTATTACGATTTTAGCCTTGATCAACTTCAATCTGGATGGTATGGGCTATGCCGCGGCCATCCCGCGTATGATTGACACCTTGATTGGCTGTGCGATTGCCTGGTTCGGCGTCAGCTTTATTTTCCCGGACTGGAAGTTCCGGCGTTTGCCTCGAAGTATCAAACGCAGCTTGCAAGCAGAAGCGGATTATTTGAGCGAAGTGATCGAGCAGTATAAATCGGGACGTAATAACGGCCTGAAATATCGGATTGTGCGCCGTGCTGCTCATAATACCGATGCCGAGGTAGCCTCACTGATTTCGACATTGGCCACTGAACCGGATATTGATCCGGTACAAAAATCACTGGCCTTTGAGTTCCTGTGTCTGAACCATACTTTTATCAGTTATATTGCCGCACTGGGCGCACACCGGGAAAAAATTGAAGATCAGGACATTCTGAATTTATTGGACAAAGCACTCGAGAACATTCGTGGTGCATTATTACGAGATGAAATGCCCGATTTAAGTGCGCAAAATATGATTGCTCATATTCGACAGCGCCTGGCTCAAGATCAGGAGCAAGATCAGAAATCCCTGATCATTTTGCAGCAGCTGTCTTTAATGTTCAGCATTTTAAAGCAGTTGAGCCAACTGAAACAAAGTTTGAGTCATGAGCGTGATGAACAGGCCACTGAATTAGGTTCATTATAATTTGGCTGATTTTGGAACAATATACTCACTGAATTGGTACAATTAGTGCTAAACTTTTTACAGTTTAAAATCTGCTAATTTCATTATGACCGCGAAAAATTTATACGCTTATACCCTACAGCCTGTGAACTATGAAATTTCAGAAGCCGAGCAGCGTCATGCTCAGCTGGTGATCTGGCGTAGTACCAATAAAATTGGCATGAAAGCATGGCTGATCATGGGTGCTGTTGTTGCACTTTCTATTCTGGGCATTCTGCTCCTGAAGAATTATTCTACCGTGTTCTGCTGGGTGGCCATTGTCTGTGTGGTGTTGTATTACCTGATCCGTACCTTTGGTCTGGAATGGTATGTTAAACGCAAGATGAATGAATTTCCGGTACAGGAAATCAAAGGTGTTCGCCTGGGCGTGCAACCGCATGGCATCGTGATGCGCCAGAAAATGGGCATGCAAGAAGGTGTTGGTGCGATTAGCTGGAAAGACATCTATGAATGGTACAACACACCAGAATTCATGTTGGTCAATTTCAAAGTAAAAGGCCAGCAAGGTGCGTATATCCTACCGAAACGTCTGGACAGCAAAAACTTCTCTTTCGCCACGATTCGCAAGCATCTGGAAGCAGAAGTGGGCGCAGCAAAACAAATCTAACCTGTTCTTTCTTCAGTGAAAAACCTCCTGCCCCGGCATGGAGGTTTTTTTAATCTTAAAATAATAAATGATAATGAGAATAAATATTATCCTCAACACCTATAATTCGGGCTTAAACTTCAGTTATAATTTTGCCACTTTTATAGATCTCACCCTTAATCTGACGACCATGTTTAAAAAGACATTTTTCCAAATCCACTGGTTTCTGGGGATTACAGCAGGTTTAATCCTCTCGATAATGGGGGTCACTGGCGCAATCTATTCCTATGAACAACAAATATTAAAATGGATGAATAGCGACAGTTATACGGTTCAGGTCCAGCAACGTGACAAACTCACGCCTGCCGAGCTGTATCAGCACTTTAACCGTACTGCGCCTGACATGAAGATCAACAGTATTACCGTGGCACAAGATCCGAGTGCTTCGAGTACTGTGAATGTTGCCAAAGAAGGCGCACGGCGTGGTCAGAACATCATGATCAACCCCTATACTGCGGAAGTCTTACCAGAGATTAAGGGTCGGGAGTTTTTCCAGTTTATTCAGCAACTGCATCGTAATTTGACGGTTGGTCCAGTAGGTAAACAGATTACCGGTGCCTGTACCCTGATGCTGATCTTTTTTGTCTTGTCAGGTCTATACCTGCGCTGGCCGAAACGTCATTCGATCAAGCAATGGTTCTTTGTAAAACCTCAGCTGAAAGGCCGTAATTTTATCTGGGATCTGCACGCTGTTGTGGGAACCTGGGTGGTGATTTTTTACCTGATTTTAGCCTGTACCGGCCTGTACTGGTCTTATGACTGGTGGCGCAATGGCATGTTTAAGGTACTGGGTGTAGAGCGTCCGCAACCGGAAATGCAGGCCAATGCCGGCAATAACCGTGGTGAAGGACATCCAGGCGGCGAACGTGGCCCACGTGCTGAAGGTGAAGCACGCGAAGGTCTCAGCCCTGAAACTACTGTCCGTGCACTAGACCAGAGCTGGATTGGCTTTAACACTGAATTTTCAGATAAGTATTCTACCGTAACGTTTAACCTTCCAAAAAAACCGGATGGCGAAATGCAGCTGAGCTTTGTGGATCCGATCGCTCAACATGAGCGTGCACGAAACAGTGCTACTTATAATTATCAGACAGCTGAATTTACCGAAGTTGAGCTGTATGAAGATAAAAAGCTCAATGAAAAGATCATGAGCAGCATGTTACCGGTGCATCGTGGCAGCTTCTTCGGCCCGATCTATCAGTTCCTTGTCATGGTCGCAGCCTTGTTGATGCCATTGTTCTTTGTGACAGGTTGGATGCTCTATCTGAAACGTCGCAAACAAAAACGCTTAACGCTGGAAGCACGTCAGGGTGCGACTGCAGTGAACGTCGATGAAAATGCCAAACCGTGGCTCATTGCTTATGCCTCACAAACAGGGGTTTCTGAGCAACTGGCTTGGCGTACAGCAACTGCCCTACAGGAAGCACGCCAACCGGTAACCGTCAAGCCGGTACAGCAACTGACGCTTGCCGATTTACAGCAAACCGAACAGGTATTATTTGTTGCCAGTACTTATGGCACAGGTGAAGCGCCGGATCTGGCTTCTTCTTTTGAGAAAAAAATCCTGTCTGCTCAAGCTGATCTCAGTCATTTAAGTTATGCTGTATTGGCCTTAGGTTCTCAGGAATATCCAGACAGCTATTGCAGTTTTGGTCACCGTATTGATCAGTGGTTAAAACAGAATGGTGCCCAGCAGCTATTCAATACAATTGAAGTCGACAATGCCAACAACGAGCATATCCAGCAATGGAATACTGCACTGGCACAAGTCACTCGACTTGAGCTACAAGCGATGAGTATCGATAAGACCTTTGATCACTGGAACCTGAGTAAACGTGAAGTCCTCAATCCAGGTAGTCTGGGTGCGCCTGCCTTCAATATCGAACTGACCCCTGAACATGAAGCCATCTGGCAAGCAGGTGATATAGCCGAGGTTCAACCAGGGAATAGCCAAGAACGTATTCATGCATTTATGCAAAAGCACCAGATTGCAGCGGGTACAGAGGTCCCATCTCTGCATCAAAGCATTGAACAGGCACTCTGGGATCGTGATCTGACTCAAGCTGAACCTTTTGATTCTCTGGATCAGCTCCTCACGCAATTACCGGCTTTGGCAACACGTGAATACTCGATTGCCAGCATTCCAAGCCAGCAGGTTTTGCGTCTGGTGGTACGTCAGCAAACCGACACGAATGGTAATCTCGGTCTGGGTTCCGGCTGGTTGACTCAACATTCAGCGCTTAATGCACCCATTGCACTGCGTATTCGCAGCAATGAGTCTTTCCACCTGATTGATGACAACCGCCCGATTATCTGTATTGGTAATGGTACCGGGATTGCGGGATTATTAAGCCTGCTCAGTGCGCGTAACCGTCAGGACTATAGCCAGAACTGGCTGATCTTCGGTGAACGTCAGCGTGAACATGACTTCTTCTTTGAAGAAACCATTCAGGCCTGGCTGCAAATGGGAACCCTGAAACGTCTCGATCTTGCGTTTTCTCGCGACCAGCAGGAAAAAGTCTATGTACATCACAAATTGCGTGAACAGGCTGAAGAACTGAAAGCCTGGATTGCTCAAGGTGCAGTGATTTATGTCTGCGGTAGCATCAATGGTATGGCCAGCGATGTGGATCAGGCCCTGACCGAGATTCTCGGTGAAACAATGCTAGATCAATTACGCCTGGATGGACGTTATCGCCGTGATGTATATTAAGATAACCTGATATGCTAAAAACCGGGCTCAATGGCCCGGTTTTTATTGAAGATGCAAAAGCAATAATAAGAATATGAATAAGAAAAAAGGAACCCTGGATGCTCAATCAACTTAAACGAAGTCTTAGCCTGATCTCTGGCTTGATCCTATGTATCAATAGCGTCTGGTTACTGAGCCAAGGTCAGAGGCATTTTGCTATTGCCCTGTCGATCTTCATTGGGGTGGCACTCATCCTGTACGCCTTATTTTTTTCATCTATTCAGCGCTGGAAACAGAATTCCCGATTCAGAACCTTGTTCTGGAACAGTCTCTGGGGCGGATTTTTATTCTGGATAATCAGTGTCGCGGCTTTCTTTGTTTATATCCAGATGTCAATCAACCCGAATATTCCGGCACGACCTGCTGCAGCGATTTTAGTATTAGGCAGTGGCATTAATCAGGGTCAGCCCTCACCCATCTTAAAAAATCGTCTGGATACCGCAGCAAAATATGCAGAACGATATCCAAATACTTTAATCATTATGACCGGTGGACGAAATTTCCGGGAGAGACAGAGCGAAGCTGAAGTCATGCAAAGTTATATCTACACGAACTATCCGCAGCTCAAAAACCCCATTAGCTTAGAAGATCAAAGCAGAAGTACCCAACAGAACCTGCAATATTCTCAGGCAATCCTAAAACAGCAACATATTGATCGAAATGAGCCCATTGCGATTGTCACTAGCGATTTTCATAGCCCTCGTGCCCGTGCCATTGCCAGACATCAGGGTTATCAACAAGTCATCAGCCTGAGTGCCAGCACACCCCAGAATGTTCGCTATAATTCCTGGTTACGCGAATATTTTGCTTTGATAAGTGGCTGGCTACTGAATGAATATTCATTGTTCCAATAAACAAGCTGTTTTAAAAACAATAAATTTAATTTAAACGGATCTGCCTAGGCAAAGGCATATCCGGATTTTTAAACAGTTCCGGCTTTTGCACATAGATCTGATACAGATAATTTTTAATATCAAGTAATAATTTTTCCGGTGCCACCAGAATATTCTGCCCTTCTGGGGTCAGATCAAGCGAAACAATGGTACTTTCCTGACGTAAAAAGGGAATGACTTTCTCTACAAAATCCTTGAGGCTAATTTCCTGAATCTCGTAATTTGCCCAATTGTCTTTAATCAGCAGTCGAGCCAGACCTTTACTTTGCCAGCAGGCAAATGCGCGCTGTCCAGTCGGTGTGGCACATAAGGCCCAGCCATCTTGGTAGAGTGCAAAAATGCCAGCATTGGAAACAATGGCTTCAATATATTGCTTATAAAGCTGTTGAGGATCGAAAGCAGTTTTTTGGGATTTGGTCGCGGCTTTGCGCTTATAGGGATTTCTCATGGTCGTGAAATCTTAATATTATTATAATAAAATTAGATTCTAAGGAATAAATAGAGTTGAAGCAAGAAGATATGGTGGGCGCTGACGGGATCGAACCGCCGACATTCTGCTTGTAAGGCAGACGCTCTACCAACTGAGCTAAGCGCCCT
>NZ_JARDAL010000006.1:0-82953 GCF_048957595.1 Acinetobacter sp. AS5
TGGTGGGCGCTGACGGGATCGAACCGCCGACATTCTGCTTGTAAGGCAGACGCTCTACCAACTGAGCTAAGCGCCCTCAAAAGGTCTATCGTATAAATGGCGCAGCGGACGGGACTCGAACCCGCGACCCTCGGCGTGACAGGCCGATATTCTAACCAACTGAACTACCGCTGCATTTACACAATGTCGCTATTGTGGCAAACGAAAATCAAGATCTTAAAGTGGCGCAGCGGACGGGGCTCGAACCCGCGACCCCCGGCGTGACAGGCCGGTATTCTAACCAACTGAACTACCGCTGCAACTATAAGGTCTCAACATGAAAGAGCTTGGTGGGCGCTGACGGGATCGAACCGCCGACATTCTGCTTGTAAGGCAGACGCTCTACCAACTGAGCTAAGCGCCCTTTCTAAACGTCTATCATCGTTTGATGGGTGCATTATAGAGAATCTGCACAGCCTGTCAAACGCTTTTCGGAATGTTTTCCACTTTTTAGGTGTGAGTGATTAAAAAATAGGTTGTTTGTTAAAAAAAACAACACTTTTTGTTTATTTTTTAAGTCTCTACCGAATTTTTTTAATTTTCAAAATGAAAATTGAAATGAAATTTTGTGTTTTACCCTGCGAAGTTTCAGTCTTAACCATACGATGTATTACAATTCCGATTAAGGATTATACAAAGCTTTAAAATACTCGACGTTGTGTTCATGTAATCTTTCAACTGTCATTTATTTTTAAGTGGGAAATAGCGATAAATTTAAGCTTTAGAGGATGATCCAACCCATTCTTTGCAATAAAAATACGATCTGGATCAGATTAATCAATCTTTTCTGCTGTCTCCACCAAGCAGATTCAGCCCATAAAAACAAAATCATTTTCACATGACTTTAAATCGATCCGTTATGTTATTCAGTGCGTTGAACATTCAGCATTTCCAGATCCAATTCCTGTTCAGAGATATAAACCAGTGCATCCTCACTGACCAGGTCAAATAATTCAGCGATCTCTGGATTACGCATGCGGATACAACCATGAGACAGTGGCTCTCCCATCTTTTCGGTTTCTGGGGTGCCATGAATATAGATATAACGCTGATAGGTATCGCAGCCCTCGCCTTGATTAAAACCCGCTTCAAGGCCACTCAGCCATAAAATGCGCGTCAGGATCCAGTCCCGCTGCGGGAATTCTGCCGCCAATTGGGGATTATAAATTTCACCCGTCGCCTGACGTGCGACAAATACACTATTTAAGGGAGCATTCTGACCAAACTTTTCAGCAATCTTGTGCCAGCCACGAGGAGTCTTGCCACTATTTTCAGTTTCACCAATGCCATTTTTGCCACTGGAAACCAGATATTGTTTGTTTAGACGGGGCAGATACAGTTTTTGTTGGGCAAGATCAATCAGGATATCGGCTTGATCCAGATGCAAGGTACTCATGACTTGTTATTCTCAGACTCTATTTTGTTTGGTTTTATAGGGTTTAACTGATTATCTTCAGATGGTGCTGTTGGTATATCTGTCTTTTCTGGGTCGACTGTATTTTTCTGAATAATGATCTGATTCGGCTCAGGGCGTCGCCATAACCAGATCGCGACGATCAGCATAGTAATATTGGTAAAGGCCTTTACGGCCAAGGGTGCCGTAGTAAACAGCATGATGATCCCGCTGATCAGCATCATGATACTGGCCAGCCATTTGGCCTTACGCGGTACAGTACCGTGCGCGCGCCAATCTCTTAAGGTCGGGCCATATTTGGGATGATTCAATAACCAGTCATCCATTTGCGGCCAGCCTTTAGATGCCGCCCAGGCCGCCAGAATCAAAAAGACCGTTGTTGGCATACCCGGCAGGATTGCACCGATAAAGCCCAGGATCACAAACAGCACCACCAGACTTCGCCAAAACAACACTTTCATACATCAACCCTAACCGCAGAATTCAGGTATTATAAAGCGTTTTCCGATACTGTCCGTTGTATTTCTGCACTTTTCACAGGTTGTACTATGCCCTTTTCCAGTTTAAACCAAAATCTTGTAGAGGCATGGCAACGTTATCAACATCCTCTGGTGCGTCAACTGGCATTCGCTGTCGGCAGTCCGAATATCCTGTCCGGCATTCCGGATGAACTTGAGCTTATACATCACTTTGAACTGCATGACAGCCAGACCTGGCAGCACTATCTGAGCCGTTACCATCCACGTTTAGAGTTTCTTGATCAGCACCCAGAAGAATTAATTGAATTTGTGCAGCAACTGAAAAGCACACGTTTGGGGCTGCGTTTTGAAATGCTGGTCTGGTTCTGGTTGCTCGATGATGCTTACCATCCCTATCGGCTGCTTGGTCATAGTCTGCAGAAAATTGAGGGTGCAAAGACCTTGGGCGAGCTGGATTTTCTGCTATTAAATACCGATACAGGACAGATTGAACATTGGGAAGTGGCATTGAAGTATTATCTGGCCGAAGCCGATTTTAGTCTGCCGCATTGGTATGGCCTGAACCGCACCGATACTTTAATCAGAAAAATGAAACATTTTACACAAAAACAATTCCAGTTTGATGAGGCTTTGCAGCATCCCATTCAAAGACGGTTTTGCGTCCTCAAGGGACAGCTGTATTTGCCTACACATCATGCTGATCAACCAATTCCCTCATGGATCAATACCGAGCGTCGTCTGGGCTTATGGGGACAGCATATTCCTGCTGCACAGCACGGTTTCTATCGTCTGCAACGACATGAATGGATTTATCCGCAAGCCCGGCCGAGCAGTTCAGCTGCGATCTGGTGGACGGATGGCCTCTATAAAAAGGTCGATAGCAATGACTTTTATATGTATCGCAATCCGGTGCTGATCCAGCATCCATCGCATAAGCCCCTATAAAGCATTACATTTATTAACCGAAGCACTATGAAAACCACATATTTTTTAGAGCGTATATTTTCTACTCTAAGTCCCACATCATAATAATTTTATTATTGATTATACGGAGATGATGATGAAAAAAATTCTTGCTGCTTCATTAATGATGGCTTTTGTATTGACTGGCTGTAACACCGTAAAAGGCATGGGCAAAGATGTGTCTAAAGCTGGCGATGCGGTAACCAATACTGCTGAAAAAACCTCTGACGAAATCCGTCAAAACTAGTTTTTTCCTAAACGCTCACAGAACCCTATCCCAGATAGGGTTTTTTTATATCAGTCGTTCACATTCAAGCCTATATTCGCCTATTATAGAGCCGAAAAAATTATCGACTGTTGAATACCGTATGAGCTCTTCCGCTACCCTCGATTTAAGCCTGCAACTATTACGTCAGCCTTCTGTCACACCGATTGATCATGACTGCCAGAACATCATGGCTGAACGTTTAAAGAAGATTGGTTTCAATATTGAATCCATGCGCTTTGAAGATGTAGATAATATCTGGGCACGCAAAGGCACAGAAGGTCCGGTCTTCTGTTTCGCTGGCCATACCGATGTCGTGCCAACAGGGAATCTGGATGCCTGGAACTCAGATCCTTTTTTACCAGAAATCCGTGAAGGCAAACTTTATGGTCGTGGCAGTGCCGATATGAAGACCGCGTTGGCAGCCATGATAGTCGCCACAGAACGTTTTATTGAAAAATATCCGAATCATAAAGGTTCGATTGCCTACCTGATTACTTCAGATGAAGAAGGCCCATCGATTAATGGCACGGTGAAAGTGATTGAAACACTGGAAGCACGTAATGAGAAAATTACTTGGTGTCTGGTTGGTGAACCTTCAAGCACTAACAAACTGGGCGATATTGTCAAAAATGGCCGTCGTGGTTCATTAAATGCCAATCTCACAGTCAAAGGCAAACAGGGTCATGTAGCTTATCCTCATCTGGCCGTGAATCCAATTCATACCGCTTCTAAAGCCATTGCTGAACTGTGCGACACAGTCTGGGATCATGGCAACGAATATTTCCCAGCGACGACCTTCCAGATTTCCAATATCAATTCGGGTACAGGCGCAACCAATGTTGTTCCCGGCACCATGAACCTATTGTGCAACTGGCGTTATTCAACTGAAGTGACCGCGGAAGAACTTAAAGCACGTACCCTGGAAATTCTGGATCGCCATGGTGTGGACTATGACATTTCCTGGACTTTATCGGGCTTGCCTTTCCTGACGCCAGTTGGTGAACTAGTAAATGCAGCTAAAACCGCCATTCTGAATGTGACGGGGACTGAAACTGAACTATCGACTTCGGGCGGTACCTCAGATGGCCGCTTTATTGCCCCTACCGGCGCACAGGTACTGGAACTTGGCGTATTGAATGCCACGATTCATCAGATCAATGAACATGTCGATATTGCAGACTTAGAGCCATTGGCTGAAATCTATGAGCAGATTCTCGTGAATTTACTCGCCAATTAAGTAAATTCATAACGCAATAAAAAAGGAACTCCATGGAGTTCCTTTTTTATATTTTATAGCCTGGATTACAGCCCGATTGTAGCCTGAATATTGGTCATATTCGGAATATGGAACAGCTGTTCGTTCATGCGCACATATTGAAAGATGGCAGGATCATTCACCGGCTGATCGACATCGACCACTTCGGAAATACGAATCCGGATGGTTTTCGGCATTTCATTACACATCAGGGCAAAGCGCTGAGTAATTTCATCCCCCTCAATCACCAGTGCCACCCCATTTTGACGTGACGGATCATTCACTGCATAGACCGGTAACTGTGCCTCATGCCATTCTACAGTTTTGACCTGAGTATTGCTATCCAGTGCTGACAGGACAATGTTTTGTGGCAATAACATCGGATCTTTGCCATGACAGTCAATAATATAGGCATCAATAAATCCGGTCGATACCGTAATCAGATGCTGAAGTTCCTGCTGGCTAATCTGATCAGCCATTTTATTGCTTGAATTGGTCTGACTCATATATTACCTCTGTTTTTCAGCAATCAGTTGCTGGATATTGGCCAACAGTTCCGCTTCCTGGAACGGTTTACCCATATAGTGCGTTACGCCCAAGCTGAATGCACGTTCACGATGCTTCTCACCGGTACGTGAGGTAATCATGATAATCGGCAAGTCACGGTGAATATCATGGTGACGAACCAGATTGGTCACTTCGAAACCGTCCATGCGCGGCATTTCGATATCCAGCAACATCAGATCCGGTCTGACGTTTTCAAGCTGCTCGATCGCATCTACGCCATCTTTGGCAGTGACAATATCATAGCCTTGACGTTCAAGCAGACGCGACGTCACTTTACGTACAGTCACCGAGTCATCGACAATCATCACCAGACGACGTGCATTTGAATTACGCGAACCATCACGCTGATCATTCAGCTGTTTGACACGCTGTGTCGCCTGAATCTGGCGGGCAACATTCTGTCCATCGAGAATCAGACAGACCTGACCATCACCCAGAATCGTGGCACCGGCCACTACCCCGACGTTGGCAAACTGCTGTCCAATCGGTTTTACTACAATCTGCGCTCGTGAACCGACCAACTGATCGACCAGCAAGGCAATGGTTTGACCACTATTACCTTTAATCAACAGCACCGGCAATGAATGACCAACATTATTCAGACGTGGAATCGGCTGGTTGCCAACAAACTCAGACAGATAACGCAGCTTATAGTTTGCGCCATCGATCTTGAAATAGTCATCTTTACTGTTGAAATAGCTTTCCAATGTGGTCGGTGCAATACGCACAATTCGGTCAATCTGCGCCAGAGAAATCGCATATTGCTGATCGCCCACTTTCACCATCAAGGCATCGCTGACCGCTACGGTCGTCGGTACGCGAATCGTAAAGACCGTACCCTTGCCCAGTTCCGAGCTCACTGACACATGGCCGCCCAGTGATTTGATCTCGCTTTGTACCACATCCAGACCGACACCACGACCAGAAATCTGGGTCACTGCTTTCGCGGTACTGAAACCAGGATGGAAGATAAATTGCAGGATTTCTTCCTGATCAATGACTTGATCCGCTTTGATTAGATCCAGACTCAGCGCTTTTTCACGAATCTTCTCTGCATCAATCCCCTTACCATCATCACTAAAGGATACAATTACATCGGTTCCCTGGCGGCTGATGTTCAAGACAATCGAACCCACTTCCGGCTTGTTCAGTGCGATACGATCTGCCGTATCTTCCAGGCCATGGTCAATCGCATTACGCAGCATATGCTCAAATGGTGTGACCAGACGCTCGAGAATATTACGATCCAGTTCACCTTCGGTATTCTGTACGATCAGTTCTGCAGGACGGTTCAAGGTGGTCGAGGTTTGACGCACAATACGCTGTAAACGCGGCAACATCCGGTCAAACGGAACCAGACGGGTACGCATCAGACTTTCCTGAATCTCGGCCTGAATACGGGATTGTTGCAATAACAGTCCTTCAGTTTCGCGAATCTTGTCGGCCAGCGTACTCTTGAAGTCGACCAAATCCGATGCTGATTCTGCAAGTGACTTGGACAGCTGGTTGAGCGACGAATATTGGTCCATTTCCAGCGGGTCAAAGTCGGCATAGCGCGAGTTCTCTGAACCATGTTTGGCAATAATCTGTGATTCCAGCTCGCCTTCCATTCGACGTAACTGATCAGCAAGACGTTTGATCGCCAATTCCATCTCGTTCAAGGTATTGCCCAGCTGCCCCAGGTCCATCTCGATACGCGAACGGTTAATCGAGTTCTCACCGGACAGGTCAATCATCTTCTCAACCAGATCAGCAGAGATACGGATCATCTCGTTATTGCTATCGCTGGTGCCGCTATTCGCCCACTCACCCATCATCTGTGGCGGCTCAGTACCATCACCTTCAACAAAGCCGAAGTCAGTACTGACCACCAGATTATCTGTTTTCGCCAGACGCTCAGGCAATTGCGCAGTAACGTCCACATAAGCAATCTTTTTCAGACTGCTATGCAGCTGCTCAAAACCACTATAGTCGCGCTGGAAAATCGCCTGTCTTAACCAGACCAGCGTTTTCTGCAATAAGCCATCATAGGCATTCGAGTTAAATTGATAGACTGCAAACTGTTCGAAAGTCGTTTCCAGCTCATAGGCAATACTGGCCACTTCTTCAACATCAATCATACGTGCACCGCCCTTGATACTGTGGGCAGCACGCTGTAATTGCAGTAATAAACTACGGTCACTACGCTGATCAAACCATTGATTGAGGAGCTTCTCGGCATTCGCCAGAATCTCTTCGGATTCTTCCAGGAAAGATTCTTCAACAATGGATTTTAGTTCGTCTTCTTCAGAACGTTCTACTGATGTGTCTTCAGTAGCCTCAGGAGATTCCAAGATTTCTAGTAATTCTTCAGCTTCAGCCACATCAGTTGCAGGCTGTTCAGTCGTTGCTGACTCTTCAAGTTGCGGTTCAGGAATTGATGTCGCTTCGACCTCTGCAACTTCAACTACAGCACCCGTACTTTCAACAGCAGCAACAGCTTGCCCAGAAACCAGCGCCTGAATATTTTGCAAAATCGCAATCGCTTCTGGTGCAGGATAATCAATACCGTCTTCCCGAATCGATTGAATACGATCGGAAATATTGTCCTGAACCAGACGGATAATCTGGATTAAAGCAGGTGTCACGGCAATTTGCTGACGGATCACACGCTCATAAATACTTTCCAGTTCATGCGCAATCAAACCGATATGCGATGCTGCGATCATGTTTGCACCACCTTTTAAGGTATGCAAATGACGCATCAGATTATTCAGTGAGGTTGTATCATCCTGTTTTTTGCTCCAGGTATTCAGATCTTCATCAATGCCTGCGAGCAATTCATCCGCTTCTTCCAGGAAGATACTTAATAATTCTTCATCAAAATCACGGTTGGTTTCAGTACTTTGCTGCTGCTGACGATCTGCAGCGATGCGTTGACTCAAACCAGCAAAATCGACACTGCCAGGCGCGACAGTTTCAGCCACTTGTGTGGCCTCTGAGCTTAGCTCAATATTCTGATTACTAGTATCTTCAGCAAATATCTCGAGATCCTGCTGCACAAATGCAGACAGTTCGCTGAGTATTTTTTGAATCTCATCATTCAGAATGACGCGCTGTCCTGCGGCCAAGGTATCAAATAAATGAATAAATTCCTGATGCGCCTGTGCGAACAGTTCATAAGCATAATCGCTGTTTAGCAGCACTGGCTTTTCAAGCAGCGCATCATAAGCCAATTTCAGGTCGGCAGTGAATTCATGAATGCCTTGCGCTGCCCGGCTTTCTGTATGTGCCAGCAATTCTGCAGCCTGCTGGCTGAGTGCCTGAATATATTCCGGATAATCGACTTGGGCGCGTTTATCAAATTCAAACTCGGCATCCAATAACAGATCAATATCCAGCTCAACCAGTTTAGACACCAAACCTTGCGTCTGAATGCTATTGGTTTCAGTAACTGCAAAGCCATAATCATTCCAGACACGCTCAAAGGTGGCATATACCGCATCCAGTTTTGCAGTATTGCCCTGACGTAGCAAATGCAGATAGTCACTGACAAACTCAGCATACTGAATCAGTAAAGCGGTTTCTTTTGAGGTTGAGACAATTTCATCTTGTAGCAAGGTTTTGAACAGATGCTCCACTTTAGAGCTGGCCTCAAAAATCTGGTCAATCTGCGCCATGGATGAACTGCCGCGCAAAGTATGAATCGCACGAATCAGCGCATTATAATCTTGTGATTTTTCATCTTCAGTGCGAAGGAAGGTAGCAATCGTATCCAGATGCTCTTCTGCTTCTTCAATAAAGATCGCCACAGTTTCTTCGATATCACTGCGAACCGGTACTTCTACTGGCGCTATTGTTAGCTCAACTTCACTTGGCTCATTGTCTGCAAGCTCAAGACCTGTCATCTGACCTTCAGCGGTCAAATGATCTGCCAATGCCAGTAATTCTTCCAATGCAGGTTCAGGCGAAATTTGTTGTTGTAATTGTTGTCCCAACAGCACCATTGGACGCAGATCGAGATCCAATTGCTGTACATGTTTGAATTTTGGATATAAAGCATATTGATAGACATTCAGTACCGCTTGGGCAAATTTCTGTACCGTCGGTGTTAGCTGAATCGAACCGGACAAAACCCGGTTTAAGGTATCTTCAACCGCCCAGGCCATTTCCCCTGCCGATTTTGCCCCGACCATGCGGCCTGAACCTTTCAGGGTGTGAAAATGGCGGCGAATGGTCTTCAGATTTTCTTGATGATCTGGATTGCTCAACCATTCTGGAAATAAAGCATTTAACTCAACGAAGATCTCTTCGATTTCCTCAACAAAAATTTCAAGAATTTCTGCATCTTGGTCAAGATAACTATCTTCAGGAAGCGTTGTCGTTTCAACTAAATTTTTTAATATTTCTTTCATAGCTCATGCTTCTTACGTTATGCCGCCAAGAAGGGCGCTCAAACTTAATTGTGACCGTCACGCGATACCTAACGTATGAAGTTAAGTACATCTTGTCGAGGCTTTATCTGTATTTTCTGAATGTGTCTCAACCGCGGTCAAGACACATTTCCCCATCATGTCTGACTTTATTCTGGTAGTTTAAAGTCAGATACAGATTCACGTAATGCATCGGCCATGTTTGCCAGTTCAGATACTGAACGTGCTGTATCGAAGGTTGCACTGGTGGTTTGCGAGGTAATTTCCTGTACGACATTCATCGTGGTCGCAATATGACCTGCAGATGCTGACTGCAGTTTCGCAGCATCAGAAATGTTCGCAATCAGTTTCGCAAGGTTGTTCGATACTGTTTGAATCTCATCTAGTGCTACACCGGCATCTTTAGACAAGTTCGCACCACGTACAACTTCCGATGTAGTTTGTTCCATCGAAATAACGGCTTCGTTGGTATCCGTTTGAATGGTTTTTACCAGGCCTTCAATCTGCTTGGTTGCAGAAGCTGAACGTTCCGCAAGACGCTGTACTTCATCGGCTACGACCGCGAAACCACGACCTGCTTCACCGGCCATCGATGCCTGAATTGCTGCGTTTAATGCCAGGATGTTCGTCTGGTCAGCAATATCGTTAATCAAGGCTACGATGTTACCAATTTCCTGAGAAGATTCACCCAAACGTTTAATACGTTTTGAAGTTTCCTGAATCTGTTCACGAATCGTGTCCATACCCTCAATCGATCGATGTACGACATCCGCACCGTTTGCAGCAATTTGTACTGAACGCTCTGCTACCACCGCTGATTCATCGGCGTTGGCAGATACCTGGTCAATCGACAGTGCCATTTCGTTAATCGCTGCAGAAGCACCAGCAATTTCTTGTGCCTGATGCTCAGATGCTTCAGCTAACTGGTTGGTAATGCTTTGTGTAGTTGCAGTATATTGCGCAACTTCTTGTGAAGTTTCAGTAATACGCGATACCAGGTCACGTAACTGGTCAATCGCAAAGTTAATCGAGTCGGCAATTGCACCAGTAAAGTCTTCAGATACTGTTGCATATGAACGCAAGTCACCGTCTGCAAGATCGGCGATCTCATCCAGTAAACGTAAAATCGCATTCTGGTTACGGTCATATTCTTCTTGTAAACGGCCTACACGCTGCTTATCCGACAAGCCACGCAGAGAAAGTAACTTGAATACACACAGCAAGAAACCGACTAATAATGCGATCAGAAGGACTGCCGGAACAACCGTTTTAAGACCTGAGTTACCCGATAATTTATTCAGGTTGTCCAAAAGCACATCAGATTGAGAAAAAATAGATGCGGCTGCCTGACGAACTTTTACGATCTGTGTAGAGTTTTTCAGAATAATCGCTGATGCAGATTCCAGTACGTCATCATATTCAGCCTTGATGCCTTCCAGAGATTCACGCAGGGTTGGATCAGCAATACGCTGTACACCCAGTTCAGCAGAACCATTTAACTGTGCATTCAGATAAGAACCAAAAGTTTCGGTATCGGCACTGAAGTCATCCGCAGATTCACGTGAACCATCATTACCTGTCAGTACCAAACTGATTGAACGTAAGATACGTTCTGCAATGAATACCTGGTTTTTGGCAATAACCACCTGGTTCGATGGCATATCTTGACGTGCCATCTGGTCGACCATCAAGTTATATTCCGCCTGAATCCCCGGAATCGCTTCACCAATCGCGATGTTGGTGTCGTATAACTGGTTAATAATCTTTTGTTGCGAGGTAATCAGATCAATACTGCTCGACACTTCTGTCCACTGTTTATCAACAGCTTGCAACGCATCATTGTTAGAGTGAATACTTTTAACTGTCTCAAGATTTTCAGCAAAAGCTTTTTGCGAGTCAGTGAGGTTCTTCATGGCCTCAGGCGTACCCGAAGCTGTCGCTTCAGTCGCTTGGCGCGAAATCGTTTGCGAGAGGAGACGCAAATCACCCAGACTTTGAGTGAGTTCGTTGGTACGTGGAACACTATAAAAAAGATACAATAAAGTGATCAGTGCGGCTAAAAGACAGCCTGCTGCTCCATAGATCAGCGGTTTTGATTTTTCACTATCACCAAATACACGTGATAACTGATCTACTTGCGTTTGAATCTTAGCTAAAAAAGCATTACCGCCTTTGCGGCCAGTGCTCTCACCTGTATTTTTCTTTTTAAGTTTAAAGCCCATGCAGCCTCTCCCCGGTTGACGCCTTGCTTAGTTTCGAGCGCGACATTTAATTTATAAATTTTATAGATGCGTTCATAAATTTTGGATTTTGCAACAGACGACTGAATAAAAACACATGCCACTGCTGGTTGTGCTGATGGAAAAACCCCTGACAATATTCTTGTAAGTTTTTATCCAATTCAGATTTCTTCGAAAAGAAACTTTTCTTATTGAAATGTTGTATACCCAAAACTTGATCTACGACCAAACCCACATACTGGTCATTATGGTTGATGCATAATACTTTTTGAGTCGGTGAAAATTGACTGCTCTGCCCTGATACATACTGCGTCAGATCAGAAACCGATAACAGTCTTCCCCGGATATTCGCCAGACCCAACACCCATGCTTGTGTCTTGGGTACCGGCGTATATTCTGGGGGATAAATCACTTCTGATACCTCCCCCAGCGGGGCAACAAAATATTGCCCCATCATCTCAAAAGCAATGCCCGACCATCGGTTAACTTCATTGCCATTGGAAACGTAGTTTTTATTCCCCCGTTTCGCAATGCGAAGCAATTCGATAAATCCATTTGCTGCCATAGAGCTTATCCTGCATTGAGGTGCTGCTTAATTACATCTATTAATTGTTTTTCATCGACTGGTTTTGTTAGATAATCCGCTGCGCCTTGACGCTTGCCCCATACACGGTCAGTGGCCTGATCCTTGGTACTGACAATCACGATTGGAATGTGTTTGGTCGTTGCACCACGTGCAATCTGGCGGGTCGCCTGAAAACCATTCACGCCCGGCATAACCACATCCATCAGGACCAGATCCGGCAATTCTGCCTGTGCCATGGTGACGCCATCTGCGCCATTGGCTGCTTCAATCACCTCAAAGCCATGTTTAGAAAGAATCTCTCTAAAGCGAAAAGTTTCTGTCGGTGAGTCATCCACAATTAGGATACGTGCCATGCCAATTCCCCAAAAAAATCAAATATTAAGCACTAATATGGTTACGGATTGCATTTAGCAATTCATCTTTACTAAAAGGTTTAGTCAGGTATTCATCTGAACCCACGACACGACCTTTGGCCTGATCAAATAAGCCATCTTTACTTGATAGCATAATCACAGGAATATTCTGGTAATTCTGAGAGTTTTTGATTAAGGCGCAGGTTTGGTAACCATCCAGGCGCGGCATCATAATATCTACAAAAACGATATCCGGATTTGCTTCGGCAATTTTTGACAACGCTTCAAAACCGTCTACTGCAGTAATGACTTCATAACCTTCGCGTTGAAGAAGAGTTTCCGCAGTACGACGAATGGTCTTTGAGTCATCAATAACCATAATTTTTAGATTTTGGAATTTATCGTCCATTTGTTTAACCCTTCCCATTTTAGAAACTATATGCCATAAGGCTCATAGGATTATTTTATTACGATCGATAAACATTTTTAACATAAAGTCACTTGTATTATCAATGAACATTTTCTACACAAGTAGACAAAATCATTTATTTTTAATAACAGCTTCACATTTTCTTATTGTTATTGGTTTTTTTTTGACTAACGGTAGTTTTTTATTGATAAATTTAAGTCTAATATAACAAGATTATTACTTTAAAATAAGTAATTTAGTCAACTTTAAATTCGGGGAGCCAATGATGAGTCAGTTTTTAAGAAAACTTGCTGTCATTGATAAAAATAAAATGACTGGTCAATTCATTGTTGTGGTGCTGCTACTGTTACAGGTGAGCTTAACGTGCGCGAGTAGTAACCAACTCCCGCAAAAAGCCACCTGGTATCGTTATTATGACAGCAAGGGTGTGGCCAATATCAGTACTAATGTCACGCCAAATCATATCCGTTATGGCTATGAAGCACTTGACCAGAATATGCAGGTCATTAAGCGAGCGCGCCCTTATAATGCCGAAGCGGATATCAGGCAAGCGCCACAACGTGCCCAACAGGCGCAGCGGATTGCCGAAGACCATAAACTCAAGCGCGCTTATAACAATAGCCAGACCGCTTTACAGAAAAAAAACGACAGCCTGGTCCAGTTAAAAAAACAGATTGATTTCCAGCAAGAACAAATGAAGCAACTGCAAAAAGATCGGGTCATGTTTGTACGTCAGGAACGTGAATATTTACGTAAAGGTAAAACCCCACCGGCACACCTGAAAACAACATTAGACAATAACCAGAAAAATCTTGTTTCCCAAAAAGAAAATATTCAATCTTTACAAAGTCGCTATCGAAATCTGGAAGCAGAATACGACAAAATTATCGCCCGCTTAAAAGCACTTGAATAAATGCAAATAGCTGGCCGTGGTTTTGATCCACAGCACGCTAAAAGGACTCATATGCAAACTGCACCGCATTCTCATGATTTTAATATGCCTTCCCCGCGCTCTATCCTGATCATGAGTGCACTTTGCTTAAATATGTTTTTAGTGGCTTGTGATAAAAATGAACCCGTACAGCAAGCCAAAATACCCAAATCCATTGAAGTCATTCCTCAAGATCTAGTTGCAGTTCAATCTGGCAATTCAGTTCAAAAAACTGCATTTACCGGCACTATTCGTGCAGTCAATCAAAGCAGCATACAGGCGCAGGTCTCTGCTACTGCCACCAGCGTAAACGCGCAGGTAGGTCAAACGGTTTCCAAAGGACAAGTGCTGGTACGCCTGAATAATCAGGACAATGCCGCCCGCTTGGCACAGGCGCGTGCGAATCTGGCCTCTACTCAAGCGCAAGCCAATCAGGCTCGCAACATGATGCAGCGCAAAAAGCGCCTGCTCGATCAGGGTTTTATTTCAAAAGTAGAATATGAACAAAGTCAGGTCGACTATCAGGCCCAGCTTGAAAATGTCCGCGCCCAGCAAGCCAATGTCGATATTGCTCAGAAAGCAGATCGCGATGGCACCATGACCAGCCCGATCAATGGCGTGATTACCCAGCGTCAAGTCGAACCCGGCCAAACCGTGGCGATTGGACAAACCCTGTTTGAAATCGTCGATCCAAAACGATTGGAAATTCAAGCACGTGTACCCAGTGATCTGCAATCAGGTTTAAGACTGGGCAGTAAAATCGAATACAGCATTCAAGGCAATCCAAATCGACTTACTGCCGTGATTAGCCGGATTTCCCCCATTGCAGATCAGGCCAGTCGCCAAATCGAATTCTTTGCCACGCCGAATGAATCTGTTCCATCTTTAAGTATCGGCTCCTTTGTCGAAGGCAACATTCTGAGTTCACAACAGATTTCTGGCCAGCTGATTCCATTAGATACCGTTCAGGATATCCAGAGCAAACCCTATGTCTGGGTGATTCGCCAGAATAAAATTATCAAGGTCAATGTTCAGGTCCTAGAACAGCGTTATAGCGACAACATTGCCGTGGTTCAAGGACTGGAAAATGGTGATCAGGTCAGCCGGGTTAAGTTTAGCGAAGCCGATCTGCAAAAAACTGTCACCCTTCGCGCCAACTAAAGCCATTCACACAGGATCATTGATATGTGGTTTACCCGAATTAGTGTGAAGTATCCGGTTTTCACCATCATGATGATGTTCTGTTTGATGGTACTAGGGCTGGCTTCCTGGCAGCGGATGGGCGTTGAAGAATTCCCTGATGTCGATTTCCCTTTTGTGGTGATCTATACCAACTATCCGGGCGCTTCTCCGGAAACGGTTGAATCGGAAATTACCAAGAAACTTGAAGATCAGATTAATACTATTTCTGGTTTAAAACAGGTCATTTCCCAGTCCAGTGAAGGCCTCTCCATCATCACCACTGAATTTAATCTGGATGTAACGTCGACCACAGCAGCCCAAGACGTGCGGGATAAAATCGCCTCTGTGACTGCTGAATTTCGTGATGAGATTCAGGAGCCGATCGTCGAGCGTTATGATCCGACGGCGAATGCGGTAATGTCGATCGTATTTGAATCCGAAAATATGGATGTAAAAGCGCTCAGTTCCTATCTGGATCAGCGGATTGTGCCACAACTGCGCACAGTTCCTGGGGTCGGAACGGTCAACCTGCTTGGTGATGCGCAGCGCCAGATCCGGATTCAGGTGGAACCGCAAAAACTGCAAGCTTTTGGCATCGGTGTGGACAGTGTCATTAACACCTTAAAGGCCGAAAATATTGAAGTTCCAGGCGGTACACTTAAATCGGGTAATTCGGAACTGGTCATTGAAATCAATTCCAAAGTTCTACATCCCCTTGCCTTCGGCGATCTGGTCATTGCCAATAAAAATGGCATACCGATTTTTCTCAGACAAGTGGCTAATATTCAAGACAGTCAGGCTGAGCTGGAATCCGCAGCTTTTCTGAATGGTAAAACCGCAGTGGCGATTGACATTTTGCGTAGTTCAGATGCAAACGTCATTGAAGTAGTAGACAAGAGCTACGCAGCTTTAGAAAGTATTGAGGCGCAGCTTCCTCAAGGCACTACTTTACAAGTAGTGGTAGATTCCTCTAAAAGTATCCGCGGCACCATTGGCGATGTAGCCCGAACCATTATTGAAGGTGCGGTACTGGCTGTGCTGATTGTCCTACTTTTTCTGGGTTCTTTCCGTTCAACCGTGATTACCGGCTTAACCCTGCCCATTGCACTTTTGGGTACGCTGACCTTTATCTGGGCCTTTGGTTTTAGCATCAATATGATGACTTTGTTGGCGCTGTCCCTAAGTATTGGTCTGCTGATCGATGATGCGATTGTGGTGCGTGAAAATATTGTCCGGCATACCGACATGGGCAAAGATCACGTGACTGCTGCACTCGATGGCACCAAAGAAATTGGCTTAGCCGTGCTGGCCACGACACTGACCATTGTCGCCGTATTTCTGCCTGTGGCCTTTATGGGCGGAATTATTGGTCGTTTCTTCTACCAGTTCGGGGTCACGGTGAGTATGGCCGTTCTGATCTCGATGTTTGTCAGCTTTACCCTGGACCCGATGCTTTCTGCGCACTGGGCAGAAAAGAAAAAAGATCCAAACAAAAAACCAGGTCGGGTGAAACGTTTCTTTAGCTGGATCTCTGGCAAGCTAGATAACTTAAGCCATGTCTATGAAAAATTATTAAAACTGGCATTGCGCTTCAGATTAATTACCTTAATGATTGCTGTGGCTTCATTATTTGGTGCTCTGGGTTTATCCAAACTGATCGGCACCGAATTTGTACCGGTTCCCGATAAAGGCGAAATCCGGATCAAGTTTGAAACACCGGTCGATTCATCGCTTGAATATTCTCAGGCCAAACTGCAACAGGTGGATCAGATTATTCGTCAACATCCGGAGGTCAAAGCCACCTATGGAGTGATTAATGGCGCAACTGACCGCGGTAAAAACCATGTCAGTTTACGGGTGACTGTAACGCCGCGTACCGAACGCGAAAAGACCCTGAATGACCTGAATAATGAATTCCGTCAGCGTCTACAATCGGTTGCAGGAATCAGCATTACCTCGGTGGCATCCGCCGATGAAACCGTTTCAGGTGGCCAGAAGCCGATCATGATCTCGATCAAAGGCCCAGATCTGGATCAACTACAAAAAATTTCTGATCGCTTTATGACGGAAATGGCGAAGATTAATGGCATTGTCGATCTGGAAACTTCATTAAAAGAACCCAAGCCGACCCTCGATGTACAGATCAATCGTGTCTTGGCCAGTGATTTAGGTTTATCGGTCAATCAGATTGCCAATGTGGTGCGTCCGCTGATTGCCGGTGATGATGTCACAACCTGGCAGGATGAAAAAGGTGAAACCTATGATGTGAATCTGCGCCTGACTGAAGACCAGCGCAGCTTGCCTAGCGACTTACAGAACATGTATATCACCTCGAATAAAACCGATGCCAACAATCAACCGATTCTGATTCCGCTTTCGAGCGTGGCCAAATTTGAAGAAAAACTCGGTGCCTCACAAATTAACCGGCGTGATCTGGCACGTGAAGTTCTGGTCGAGGCCAATACCTCAGGACGTCCTGCAGGTGATATCGGGACAGATATCAGCCGCTTGCAAGAAAATTTCGATATGCCACCGGGTTATAGTTTCGACACTCAAGGCTCCAATGCCGACATGGCAGAATCCGCAGGCTATGCCTTGACCGCGATTACCCTGTCGATTGTCTTTATCTATATCGTGCTCGGTTCGCAGTTCAACAGTTTTATTCATCCTGCGGCAATTATGGCTTCACTGCCATTGTCGCTCATTGGCGTGTTTCTGGCCTTGTTCCTGTTTAACTCGACCATGAACCTGTTCTCGATTATCGGCATTATCATGCTGATGGGACTGGTGACCAAGAATGCGATTCTGCTGATCGACTTCATCAAGAAGGCCATGGATCGCGGCGAAGATCGTTATGATGCGATTATTGCCGCTGGTAAAACCCGTTTGCGTCCTATTCTGATGACTACCAGCGCGATGGTCATGGGCATGGTGCCACTTTCCCTAGGACTAGGTGAAGGGGGGGAACAAAGTGCCCCGATGGCACATGCGGTGATTGGCGGAGTAATTACCTCTACCCTGTTGACATTGGTGGTAGTACCGGTGATCTTTACTTACCTGGATGACTTTAAGAATTTTATGCTGCGTCAGGCACGTAAAATCATGGCATAATTTAATGCAACACAATGAGGTGACATTCCCAAATGCTCACCTCATTTTTTATTGTATAATCCCTGCTTTAACGCTTAATTTTTTAGGACAGTTTCCATGCGCGCGAGTCGCTTTTTATTTGCAACGTTAAGAGAAACCCCGAACGATGCTGAGGTTATTTCCCATCAGCTCATGCTTCGTGCCGGTATGATTCGTAAGTTGGCTTCAGGTCTATACACCTGGTTGCCGATGGGCGTTCGCGTATTAAATAAAGTTGAAGCGATCGTTCGCGAAGAAATGGACAAGGTCGGTTCACTTCAAGTCTATATGCCGGTGACTCAACCTGCATCTTTATGGGAAGAATCAGGTCGTTATGTACAATACGGTCCTGAGCTTTTACGCTTCAACGACCGCCATGGCAACCCATTTGTTCTCGGTCCGACGCATGAAGAAGTGATCACTGACCTTGCACGTAACGAATTAAAAAGCTACAAGCAATTGCCTGCAAACTTTTACCAAGTACAAACCAAATTCCGTGACGAAATTCGTCCACGTTTTGGCGTAATGCGTTCACGTGAATTCATCATGAAAGATGCCTACTCTTTCCATGCCAATCAGGAATCACTGCAACAAACTTACGACGACATGTATGCAGCCTACTGCAAAATCTTCAACCGTCTTGGTTTAGATTTCCGTCCGGTTCAAGCAGATACCGGTTCAATCGGTGGTTCAGGTTCTCACGAATTCCACGTGCTGGCTTCAAGCGGTGAAGATGATATCGCCTTCTCGACTGAATCTGACTATGCAGCCAATATTGAAATGGCAGAAGCAGTACTTGTCGGTGAACGTGCGGCACCTACACAAGAACTCAAACTGGTAGATACACCAAATCAAAAAACCATTGCAGATGTATCAGCATTCTTGGGTACGAACCCTGCTCATTCAGTAAAAGCCTTATTGGTTCAAGGTGTTGCGACTGAAGAAGGTCAAGATGCACCTGTGGTTGCTTTATTCCTTCGTGGCGATCACGAACTGAATGAAATTAAAGCTGAAAAACATCCTTTAATTGCTGCACCTTTAACATTTGCTACTGAAGAACAACTGCAAGCCCTTGGCTTAAATGCTGGCTTTGTCGGTCCTCAAGGTCTGGTCGAAAAAGGTGTAAGCGTTATTGTTGATCTTGCAGCATCTGTATTGTCTGACTTTGTTGCAGGTGCAAATGCAGCAGATCAACACGCAACAGGTGTAAACTGGGAACGTGATGCGCAGTTCACTGAAGTTTATGACCTACGTAACGTGGTTGAAGGCGATCCATCTCCAGATGGTAAAGGTACGCTTCAAATCAAACGTGGTATCGAAGTCGGTCATATCTTCCAGTTAGGTCAAAAATACTCTGAAGCGTTGGGTTGTAAAGTTTTGGGGGAAGATGGCAAACCATTCACTGTAACCATGGGTTGTTATGGTATTGGCGTGACGCGTGTGGTGGCTTCTGCAATCGAGCAGAACTTTGATGAGAAGGGCATTATCTGGCCAACTGCCATTGCACCGTTTGAAGTTGCTATTGTGCCGATGAATGCACACAAATCTCCACGAACTATGGAAGCTGCGGAAGCACTCTATGCTGAATTACAAGCTGCAGGTTTTGACGTGTTACTCGATGACCGTAATGAACGTCCGGGCGTGAAATTTTCTGATCTTGAGCTTACAGGCATTCCACATCGTATTGTAATTGGCGAAAAAGGCTTGGATGCAGGTACGTTTGAATATAAAGGCCGCCGTGATGCTGAATCAGTAAATATCTCGAAAGAAGAATTATTGGCGAAGATTGCTAAATAATTTCGCTCTCTTATAAAAAATCCCGCGTAATGCGGGATTTTTTATGGCTATAAACTAGCAGAACTTATGCCCACCAAAGCAGTTTGAAGTCACATTCTGGTTTTGTAGCAACTTATCCATTAAGGTTAAGGTTGCGGGAGTTCCACCATTGTAGTTAGTAAATTGACCGACATCAATATTTAATTTACGTACGACTGGCACATTTGCAAGCGAACCTACAGCTTCACCTACATTTACATTAATCAAATTTTCAGGACGTAACAGGAATTCTGAAATAGCTGTGGCAACTTGAGGTAATACAAATGAAATATCCACTTCATCTGTGGTTTTTAATACCCCTAGTTGGATCGGATCTTTAAAAGACATCCACCAACCTGGTTTGGCAATATCAGCTGCATCTGCTCCTTGCCAATGTACATTTTGACTTTGTAAAGATAAATAGCCGCCTGTACCATTTAAAGGAATATTATGAATCATGTTCAAAGCCTGGACAAAGGTAATGTCCATATTCAGATTATCCAGACTTGAACCGGCCCCCATTTGAAAGAAAGAATGAGTTCCCAAATTAAGAAAGTCAATTAATGGGTCAAACTCCACGTATAGTTTATCATTTGAGAAATTTGGTGTACCAATTACATCGTTTGGCAAAGTTGCGCCAGATATAGGCGCTGCCAAAGGAATCGAGGTAATACTGGAACGAATATTCGTCACAGTTGCCGACTTTAGTCGTTGTCCGGTTACAATAGTCTCAGGCATGGTAAAGTCCACCCGCATGGAAGGCACAGTAATTCCAGTATGGCCCTCAGCACCAGGCTTACTAATAAATTCACGTGTTTGCCCCAAGGCCTTTAAATTCCCTTGAATTTTTTGATCACTTGCATTACCGAAAGTTCCGGCCTTTGTTACAGACTCGCCCGTAGTCTGCGCCATTTTCATATAGCCACTAAAACTTTTGAGACCATCATTCGGATTCTCAACGTTATCAGTTCCCATGGTCAAAAGCCCGACAATTTTATCTGCACCTAAGCGAAAACCCACTACTTCTCGGGTAGAGGCACTTCCGCCATTTTTAATCGCAAATTCAATAAAAGGATTATTTATACTGGCACTAGTATTAGCCCGATCACCGGAAAAGACAGGATTCCCTTCAGCATCAAAGCTGGGATTCAATCCACTTAATGCTAAGTTGGAAATATCAATATCACAGCCTGTTCCACCGTTACTTCCACCACAACCGAGCTGTAAAGTTTTAATATTAACGTTCAACTCCATCAAAGCCTCAACGCTCAGCTTATGAAAGTTAATCCCTTGAGATGAATCATAAGCATTTTCTAGATTTAATAATGCTTGCGCATCAACTGCAGATAAAGCGTCATCATCTAAAGCTGTCATTGCAAAACTTTGCTGTGTAATCACACACATTGCCAAAGCCAGACTATTCAAAAATATTTTTTTCATTTTAACGTCCTTATATTCTTATTAACGTGGTGTGATTCCCATCGTGCTACGTATGGTTCCACCCGTCAGTGCAATACTTGCCATGTTTTGCATATTGCCATTGGTCGCCATGGCAAAATTGGTCTTAAATGGTGTTGCAATATTATTTTCATAATTGAGTTTGACCTGATTATCCAAAGTCACTGTATCTGCACTGAAACGAACTTTTGCTTTGACACCTAAATGACCTTCCATCCGGTTAAAATTAATCGAAGAAGTTTTTAATACCCCGGTTGAATCAATATCTTCATTGGCAATACTGAAATAGCTACCTAAATTATCTTTATCTGTATTTTCTTCTGATGTGAGTGGCCTAAATTTAAAGTTTGCCTCAAGTGACAAGAAGTTGGTATCTGGAGAACTGGCGGTTGGATCTACCCCAGGAATAATCAGCAGTTCACCATTTCCATCAAGTTTAAAAGCGATATTAGTCAGAACATCGTCACGTTTGGAAAAATTATCGTGAGGCACATAGGCCCCGCATTTAGTGACCGATGCACTGGTACAGTTATATTTAGACCCTGGTAACTGACCAATCGCAAGCTCAGCTTTGGCTCCAATCAGTAGTTTATCAGCACGAATATAAATACCTTCATCTTCATAGCCAATAATACCTTCCGACTTGATCAGAGCATCGATATTCCTAAAGCCGGCATAATAATTAACTGCCTCACCATGATCGCCATTCTTGCCATCAATCAATATTATTGAGGTAGTGCTTGGCAAACCGGTTTTTTTGTCAATTCCGTAACCTTCAGTCGATGCCATGATGTTATAGGCAATGGCCTGTTTATTGTCTAGCCCATAGGTCGTCCCAGATAATGCAACATTGGCATTTAAATTATAGATAGGAATACCAATCCCCCATGAGCCCCCATCCCCACCCAGCTCGTTGAGCGAATTATCTGAAATAAACCGTGCCTTCGCAGCAATGGCCTGAAAGTCCATGCCTCGTATAGCAATAAGTGCAAAGTCATCCCCAGCCGCTGAAGTGCTGAGCGTCTGTTTAAGCACCTCACTCCCACCTAAAGTCTTTCGCATATTTTCATTAATGATAAAATCAAGACTTTTAGCAGTAATGGTATTGATATAAATATCACCGAAGTCAATATAGGCATTTTTACCATGCAAGATGTCATCGACATTACGTGTAGTCAATGGTCTAATATTGGAAAATTGGACGGCATGACTCCCTTTCCCAGTATGACCAATTTCAAGCGTAGTAGGTGCCATATTTGCTGGAAGCCCAGTACTATTAGCACCTGTGAAATCTGCAGACAAGCCCAGATTCAACCCGCCTTCTCCGGCCAGGCCACTGTAACCTGTTGCAGTTTTGTCCTGACGTTCTAGTACACCATTCACCTTCTTACTAACATCAAAAGTACCGATCTGAGTTTGATCTGCACTCATGGATAATCTTGCGTTAGTGACTGCACCCGAAGCTCCTAAACGCATAATATTTTTGCGTTCGTTATTTGGCGTGTTATAACGCAAGTCAATATTAACCCCAGGATTCGTCGGATTAACCCGGTCAGCCGCGATATCGGTAATATCTTCAGCACGCTTTAGATCCACATAATGATCTTGGTTGCCATTTCGTGTGGTCAGTACCACGCCTTCATCCGGGTCAATGTACATATACCCTTGACCCGCGAAGTTAAAGTTAAAGTCATTCAAAATCAGACTATTTTCGCCTAATTTATGACTAATCGTGGCATTTTTAAGCTGAAAATCGATACTGGCAATTGAATCTTTATTAAATAGACCTGCACTGGTTTGTAATAGCACACTAAGCGGTGTAGAGGTACTAATCCCTAATGCCCCCAAACTTTGATTAGATTGAGTACCCGCAGTCCGAATACTATTCGCAGATTGACTACATGGATTAGTCGTACAGGCGATCTTTACCAACTTTAAATCTGCAGTGGCTTGAAATGGTGAAACACTTGCAGCAAGCCGAAGTCCTGCCCCTTGTGAAGTCGCTCCTACATCTATTTCAAGTTGACTAATGATTGGTTTATTATCTTTGCCAATAATCTCAACATTATGTAGACCTAAACCCATTTTAGTATTGGTAGTTGGATTTGGATCATACCAATTGGCTTGAGCAATACTGGCTTTAGAAATTTCATGAGTAATCACCATACCATCTTGTGCAGTAACTTCACTCAATTCTTGCTCTTCAATAGTTTCAAGTGCATAACCTTGTTGTATAAGACACATGCATACTGTTAGCAATTTCAACTTTATTGTTGTTTTTTTCATTTTTATATCCTTATGCTGTACTTGACGTTGTTACTAACAACGACTTTGTGCTCCACCTGTACAGTTATAACCAAATATTTTCAAATTGCCTGACATATGCAGATTTCCATGAACGTTCAACCCCATAAATCCTTTTTCAGCACCTTGATCAAACGAAGGAACATCTTGGGGCGCGGTTGTATAAGTTCCATCGGCATTATAGGTACGCCCTGTATACGTACTATAAACGCCTGTATTGGCATAACCTTCTAAGGCGCCAGCACCTGTGCCCGTTTCAATCGAAACCGTATTAAAACCTAAGTTACGGATTTTCAAAGGTTGATCATCATAAAATCTAATGTTCATTGCCGTTTGTGGTTCATTACGGTGATTAATGATGGTTGTTCCATCAATTGAAAACTTATCAATCTGAATTGTGCCCTGAATGCCTTTAAACACTAACCACTTTTTATTTCCATTAGCATCAATATGATTATTCGGTGCAATTGCTAAACGGCAAAACTGTTTACTTGCCCCACAAGTGGTCGGATCGAGCACATAAAATACTTCTAAAGGATTGCCATCGCTTCCCAGTTTGGAAATGGTATCTTTCGTCAGATCGGTAGCATAAATATGGTTTAAGGATAAAGTCCAGTTCAGGTCCGCTCCACCCTGCCCCACTGTATCGGTTAATTCTTGCTGATTAAGGGTTTCCAAGCCGGCAAAACTGGTCATAGAAGTGCATAATAATGCACAGAGAGTGACTAATTTGGACATTTTAATACTTCCTTATAGACCAGTTGTTTTAATTTTCAGATGCTGAATCAGGACACCATCGATGACAGCAGATCCAAAATTCTTACTTGAGCCATCAACACTTTTAAATACAACTCCGGTTGAATTGACACCATCCTTGGCGCGCAGCAAATTTGTTCCTGAGATACGCTCTGTAGTCCCTATTGAGATGCTGCTGTGAGTCGCATTACGCCCTTGATAAAGTGCGGTAGTATCTGACGCATTATTTTTAATCGGTGTGCCACAACTATAGACATTACAGGTAGAACCCTTTAAATCGGTTGTTCCGAGTCCACCACCGTAATTTTGATAGATTTGATTATAAATAGAAGCAATATTGGGAATACGTGTCACTTCTAAAATAATGTTATTGCCTTCCGAACCCACCACGAAAGGCTGGTACATATTTCCGAGCACCAAGTTAATATTTGGACTATATAAATATAGACCCTCAAAATCATGAAAGACTGGAGCAATACTTCCATTCAAGGCTGGGGTTGGGCCATCACCATCAAGCCCCTCTGTTTTTGCTGCAGTACTTAAACGAATACCTTTCCTGTTTAGAGCATTATTACGAGTATTGATTGAATCTGTATTTCCAGCATATGTTCTGGCTAAAGTTACACTTTCAGCCGAGATCATCTCCCGATCAAAACCTTCTGCTTCTAATTGCTTATCTGTAAGGGTTCGTAATACCGCAATTTCTGCATCAGTTTTATTTTTTACTTTATCAAGCCTTGATAACAATCGAGTATCAAGATAACCAGTTGCCGAAGGATTATCATCAGTATTTAAGCGAATAATACTTGCCAAACCTAATGTTTGATTATAATCCTTATTGTCAGATTCTAAAGTTTGAAACAGCCGAATTTGTGAGCCATTAAGGCTAAGACCATTGGCAACAAATTGGGTTCTCAAACGGTGTTCTTTATCAAGCCCCGAAGTCGGCCCACCTGTTATAGGATCTACCACATTAGAAGAATTAAGCTCACGCGCAAAAATATCACTCCAGAAACCCAACTTGATATTATTATCACTTTCCACACCTGCAATCGGGCTTAATGGAGCCTCCAAAGCAATATAGCCTACATCTTTCGCAGCATCCTTGAACTGTTTAACATTTTCAGTTCCCGCACGAAACAACCAGGGATTCTCGGCTGATCCCCAGCTAAAACCCTGATTACTGTATCGCGTGCTTAGAGAGCCATCGCTTTTTGACAATGCCAGACCATAAATAAATACATCGGCTTTGGTTCTTAAAGAACCGACTGTGGTATTTTTTGCTTCTAACAAAGCGTCAGTTTTCGCATCACTAAGAATGCCTGCATACAGTTCTTCTGTCTGTTTTTTCGCTTCTGCTTCTGCAATTTGCCCTGCTTGAAATTTAGCTCGAATATCTGCTGCCGCATATGAGGCATCACTTAGTCGCTGCACTAAGCTATTAATTTCTGATCCAATAACATTGTTACGCGTGAAACCAGTCAAACTTTTGTAAAAAGTAGAATTGGCTAAATTCGCATTCGCTTCACTCGCACGACCACCATATAACAGCTGAATCATTTCATAGGTATTTGTAGTGGCATGTTCCAATGCTTTTTCAGCATAATTCAAAAGCCCTGTGGGATCTTCACTGACTGGTCTCGTCGTATAAACAGTCGTACCATCATTGACAGCCCTACCATCCGGGTCAAACAATCCTCTATTTGTTCCATTTCGATAGTAATTATGCCGTTCATTAAAATAGCGTTGAATAATTGCATCTGAATTAAAATAACGATCAGGAATTTCAGACTCTAATTTGGTCCTTTCAGCAGTCAGTTTATCCGGAATAGGCTGGGTATAGGTGCTGTATAAACTCGTATAACTCGTGTCATAAGTGGAATTGTAGGTAGAGGTATATAAAATGTTATAGCCGCTATCGATTTTTCCTTGAAGAACATTATTATCATAAGATGTTTTATAAATTTTATCATATACATTCTCCCCTAACTTCTCATAGTTTTCACCAGTCGGGATAATCCGAATAAAGCCTGTATCTGCCTGTCCCGGATTTTCAATTCCTCTCGCGTAACTGGAACCAGAAGAAAGATCTTTGGGTCCCTGAAACACCATTTTAAAATCATCAAGTACCAGTGCAACACCCTCACCTGTGGTGTCAGAAAGAGAAGAGTCTGATAATTCCTGCATCGCATGTGCAGAAGGCAACAGGCTGAAACCGATTGTCATCGCCAAATAACTTTTGCGAAATTTAAATATATCTTTTATCTGAGCCATCTCACTCTTTCCTTTTTATTCGATGCTCCGCACCTTTATGCTTCAGCTTCCCAGCCGCCAATCTTTGATTTTTTATGATGTATTGCATCTTTTTTATGGTTATGCGAAATCTATTATGCTGATTTTTAATACAGATGCCAAAGCCAATTAGGCGAAAAATAGTAGTTTCCGATGAATGAAAATCTCAAAAAAATAAACGGGACATAAAGTCCCGTCATTCAATATCTTAAAACAATTAGGTCTTCGGCAAAGTAACGCCTGTCTGACCTTGATATTTACCGCCACGATCTTTATATGAGGTTTCACAGACTTCATCAGATTCAAAAAATAGCATTTGCGCTACACCTTCACCTGCATAAATACGCGCAGGAAGATTGGTAGTATTTGAAAACTCTAAAGTGACATGTCCTTCCCACTCTGGCTCAAGTGGCGTCACGTTGACAATGATGCCACAACGCGCATAAGTCGACTTACCCAAGCACACGGTCAAGACATTACGTGGAATGCGGAAATATTCGATGGTACGCGCCAAAGCAAACGAGTTCGGCGGAATAATACAAACATCCGACTCAATATCAATAAAGCTGCGCTCATCAAAGTTCTTTGGATCAACAATTGCAGAATGCACATTGGTGAATACTTTAAATTCACGTGCACAACGCACGTCATAACCATAGCTGGATACGCCATACGAAATCAGCTTTTGACCATTTTCATCCAAACGTACCTGGTTTTCTGCATACGGTTCAATCATGCCGTGTTTTTCGCTCATTTCGCGAATCCAACGATCAGACTTAATTGCCATTGATATAATCCAAAAATCTTAAAAACAAGTTATTGCGACGTACTTTAACTGAAATTGACACTAATGAAAATAAGTGAAAGGCTTAGAGCTCAAGTTACCAAAAAACTGCTGATCGAGATCAGCTTATAAACTTAAAAGTGCAGAATAGCTTAAAGGAATGGAAAAGCTCATTAATACCAGCGAAGCCGTTTTCTGCAGGTTTTTCTGATTGAGCCAGCGACTGTTTTTTCTGGCCAGGATTGAACCCAGAAAAGTCCAGAAGAATGCAATCGGGATCAACAGAAGCAAGAAAACCAGCATATGAGTCACATAATGTTGGCCGCTTTTCCAGACAATGACAGGAAAGATCGCTGAGGCAAATAAAAGTGCTTTAGGATTAAGCAAGGTTGCCAAAAATAATTCTCGTGCGCGAATCGAGACATTTTCAAGATTTTCGCTTATTTCTGCAGTCCGCCATAATTTCACAGCGAGAAATAGAATATAGCCAGCACTAAAAAGTTTGAGAATGGTCGGTAAAAGCGGAAGATGAACGGAAATTTTTCCGATCAGAATACCCCATAAGCTAATGGCAATCAGATAACCAAAGGCTTCCGCAGGAATTAAACGAAATGTTTTTTTAAATCCGACCTGAATGCCTGAAGATGCCAATAAGGTATTGGTTGGGCCTGGTGTTAAAAGAATGGTTGCCACTAAACCAATAAAAAACCATGAAATCATAGTTTGACCTCGCTCTAATCCGAGTAGCATAGAAGAATTCGGTCAGTGCTGCAAAAAAATAATTGTAAGAGAACATATGATCTAAAATTTAAATTTATTTATTTTAATTAATTCAAATGTTTATATAAGCTTTCAGGATAAACACCCGATAGTCATTTCAGTCAATTTCGATCATTTAAATCGAGCTAATTTTAAAAATAAGAAATAAGAAGCCCTAGCTTTTAGCTAAGGCTTAAATATCTGAATTGTCTGTAGAATTAAAAAATTCGACTATGGTCTTTCTCTGCTTTAGGTAACTGCGCTGCAATTTTCTCTGCAATCAGCATATAGCTTTCTGCAGCAGCATCTCCCGCGATCACTGACGGCGTTCCAGCATCGGCATTTTCACGAATTTTAGCATCCAAAGGTAAATGACCCAATAATGGGACTTGATATTGCTCAGACAGTTTATCGCCACCGCCTGTACCAAAAATCTGTTCCTCAAAACCACAATTTGAGCAGATATGGGTCGACATGTTTTCAATCACGCCCATGATCGGAATCTGCACGCGGTTAAACAATTCAATGCCTTTGGTCGCATCCAGCAAGGCCACGTTTTGTGGTGTCGTCACAATCACTGCACCCGTCACCGGAATACGCTGCGCGAGAGTTAACTGGATATCACCTGTGCCAGGTGGCATATCAATCATCAGCACATCAAGGTCTGGCCATAGGGTCTGATTGAATAACTGCATTAATGCACCCGTGGCTTTTGGACCACGCCAGGCGACTGGAGTATTGTGATCTCCAGTTAAATGGCCAATTGATAATACCGCCATCCCATAGGCTTCGATAGGGACAAACTGCTCTGCTTCGATCATTGGCGTTTTGCCGGCATTGCCGAGCATAGTCGGAATACTTGGGCCGTAAATATCGGCATCTAGTACGCCTACGCGCAGGCCTAATTTCTGTAGAGCCAAAGCCAGATTTACAGTCGTGGTCGATTTACCTACGCCACCTTTACCAGATGACACCAGAATCACATTTTGAATCCTTGGGTGTTTTGGAACATCACGCTGTTGCGGCGCAGCTTTTTGAATAGGTGGATTATTTGGATCAGCTTCTTCTGTTTTTGCAGGCTGTGCCGACGCATCAACCACAGGGGGAAGATTGGGTTTTGCTTCCGCTTTAGGCTCGCTTGAACAGTTTTCACCTTCAGCATGGTTATGCCCGCAACCCCCTTCTTTCTTATGTCCAGTTTTCTGCTGAATCACATGCATATTCAGTTCTTGAATACCACATTTTTGCAAAGCTTCCGCCAGTTCATCATGAATCTGTTGCAGCTGCGCTTTTTCTTCTGGATAGGTATTCAAAGTGATTTGCAGAATCTCACCCTGTACATTGACCTGCGTAATACGATCTTTCAAGGCATTGCTGGAATTTGGCAAGATATAGTTTTGCAGTACGTTTTGCACAGCTTCTTCGTTCACCTCCTTGGAAGGCGAAAAAACCGATTTAAGCGAAGAAAGCCAAGACATAGGTTACTCCAAAAATGTAGATCGACATCTGAATCGCTTAGTTTAACGGGGTTTTAGGCGAAGGTTAAGCACTGTATTGGAGAAGATGAAACAGATATCTTCAATTTCCAACCATTTTACTCGGTTTTGTGAAATATTTTATGGAATCTTGGTGAATAGAAATAATGAAAGAAAAGAGAGATGGACTATTTTGATGTAATAAATTTTTTTTATTTATCTCGAGCGTGTTAAGCCACTTTAACCTTCTGTGATTAAAGTGGCTTAACGATCACAGACTATTTATGATTTTTATTGTTTTCAGATTTGTCCTGTTGATCCTTGGTATTTTTATCCTGATCTTGTTTCGATTCATCCTTTTTAGACTGAGAGTTGCTTTCTGAATCTGTATCTTTGGCATCTTGCTGCTGATCAGCATCACCTTCCTTTGATTGATTATCCTTCATTTTGTTCATCGTATCAGTTGCCATCTGTTTCAGTTCAGCGAACTTAACCGAGGCTTCACTGAATAAGTCTGTGATTTTCTGTCTGGTATCTTCAAACTTATGCATGGCTTCATCTTTTAAATTTGCCATACCTGCCTGCTGATCGGTCTGACCATCTTTAGCATTCTGTTTATCTGACTTGTTAGATGATTTATCTTGAGATGTATGATCCGCTTTGGTCTTTTTCGCATCATCCGAACCTTGCTCATCATTTTGCTGGTTGTCAGATTTTCCATGTTTCAGCTCATTCAGAAGCTTTTCACCTTTTTGCAATAGCTCTTCCCCAATCGCTATCGCTTTGGCTTTTAAGTCATCCATCTTAAAGCTTTCAGTTTTTTTATCGGACTGATTCTCTTGAGAACTGTCTTTTTGCGTTGATTGCTCAGCATTTTCATCTTTACCGTTATGCTGGGTATCAGACTTCTGATTAGCATGGGTCTGGGCACTTTGCCCGTTCTTATGTTCCTGATTATGCTGTTTATCTATCTCGTTTTGCTTTTGCTCTTTAGCAAGCTGATCATTCAATTCGCGTGCATGTTGTTCTTTATCTTGATTTTGCTTCGACATATTGTTTTGGTTCTGCTGAGTCATGAGGTACCCTCCTTAGGCATATCATATAAACAATCAGCCATTTTTTAGCACAAAGCATCACGCGAATCGGGCGAAGTAAGCAAACTGCAACAAAGCCTGTACATGTTGTTGCTATTGTTTGCAGGATGTAGCATGAGATGAGTCAAATCCGTATTGAAAAGCTCTATGCTAAAGATAATGCGGGCTTTTGTATTCGGGCTGTCCAAGTCCATCTATTCGCAGGGTTTCAGCAAAGTATTTCTTTGCAATTCTGTCAGCACACTTCTACCCTGCTAATTCAAATTCCGTCATGGCGTAATTTTCAAAGCTAAAGGGCGCATGTTGCCAATCCACATCAGCTGTTTATAGAATGCAAATTTATCATGAGACATTGCTTCACGTTAGGCACGCAAAGTACTCATAAAGCTGACCGCAGAGAACAACCATATAAACAGAATGAAGCTGCGTGCTTGATTGAAATTGTCTACATCTGTGCCATGTAGCATGTTGTGACGGGTCATGGTCACATTCGAGCTTGAATCCATTTTATAGGCAGCAAGTTCAGCAAAATACGGATTCAGTTCAATCGCGATTTTGGACTTATGCCACAGGCTTTTAATTTCATTGCCTTTTAAACCCGGTACGATTTTATAAACATCGACAAACTTGGTGCTATTTTGCTTTAAAAAACCTGTTTTGATCAGAATATCCGTCAAAATGCCTTCAAGCTGTGCATAGACATTGGGAATACAACCGCTGTAAAAACCAAGCTTGTACATTTTCAAGCTTTCAAGCAGCACCAAACGGCGCTTGGCTTTAATATTTTCTTCAATCTCTAGCGCATCAAAGGCTTTGAGCATTTCAGTTTGGAAATATTCGCTATTGATCATATCGAGTAAATTAAATTGCTCAACATCTTCAAACTGGTGAATGGTTGGCCAAAAATGCATGAGGTTTAAAGCATCATTGGCAAACTTTGCCCCAATCGGTTGATCCAGCTGATCTACAAGCACTTGGAAGTAAGCATCTTGCTCTGCCAAGCCCGATAAGGTTTTAATTAAAAGTGTATGTTCATCTGCCGAGATGCCTTCAAGATAAGCTTTTGCATCTTTTAAAATCTGACTGCCCAATTGTTTTTGACTCGCAGCATTTTGCTTAATGCGTGTCACTGGTTGGTCATCTTCATAGTCGTCGTATTCGATCATGGACGGCTTACTCTTTTAATAAATGCAATAGCGCACTATTATCCACGATTCTTGCTTGGCTCGTAGTGCTAAGTCGGATGTTTTAACGATTTAACTAAACTCAATCATTCCTGATTTTAATAAAAACCATTTACGCTCAACAATAACTTTTGTTTTTCAGCGATTGCCCAATAATTATTATAGTAAGGTTTGGCTTTCTCAATCTTTTTAAACATGGGTTCCTGACATGCCTGTTCAACGGTTTTAATCTGTTTTTCTAAACCAAAAACAATGAATGAATCTCGAACTCTTTCTTGTCTAGGCAACTTAAACCACGGATCCGAAACAACATAATGAATATTAGAATGCCATGTTTTCCAACGTTTCTTTACCGTCGATTGAATACATTCAATATGCTCAACGGTCTTGGCTTCACCATACTTCCATTGCTTTAGAAATGCTTGTTTGGTTTTATCATTGAGTAGATAAACCCTTACCCACACACCCCAATCACCACCATGATGGCGACTAAAATAAAAAATGGGATCAGGTAAATTCGGAAATTGTTCACGATCCGCTAAAACAGAATCATCTAACCTTTTTTGATGTTGCTGATCATCTACGATTTTTAAATTGATAATGAAACAAATCGCAAATAAAGTGCATGGCAAAAGTACAAGATACAGAAAAATTTTTAACGCATTTTTAAAAAAATTAATCATTCTTTAATCTGTTATTATTTTTCATTGAAATATAAAAAGATTATCTGATTAAACCGAGTTAATGACAACGCTATCAGCAATTTTGAATAATTCACTAAAAGCCTTATGCAACTTTTGCTTATCTCAGGTAAAATCATCCACCTTGCATAATATACGAATGAGAGAGTCATATCCGTGCGTAATATCTTAGTCACTAACGCCCTTCCATACGCCAACGGCCCGATTCATATGGGTCACCTACTCGGTTATATCCAAGCTGATATTTGGGTACGTGCGATGCGTGCGATGGGTCATGATGTGACTTATGTCTGTGCGGATGATGCTCACGGAACTGCGATCATGCTGCGTGCCGAAGCGAATGGCATTTCACCTGAAGCGCAAATTGCCAATGTGCAAAAAGAACACATTCGTGACTTTGACGGTTTCGGTGTGCATTTCGATCATTATGATTCTACGCATAGCGATACCAACCGTGCCCGTGCGTCTGAAATCTATGTGAAAAACCGCGATGCTGGCAATATTGCTGTTCGCCCGGTGACCCAGCTTTTTGATCCTGAAAAAGGCATGTTCCTGTCAGACCGTTTCATTAAAGGCACCTGCCCGAAATGTAAGGCGGAAGATCAGTACGGCGACTCATGTGAAGTCTGCGGTGCAACTTATAATGCGACAGAATTGTTGAATCCGCATTCAACTCTAAGTGGTGCAACTCCAGTCGAAAAATCATCTGATCATTATTTCTTTAAATTACCAAATTTTGGTGAATACCTGCAAAAATGGACCCGTGATGAAGGTCGCCTGCCGGTATCCATTGCCAACAAACTGGACGAATGGTTTGAAAATGGCTTGAACGATTGGGACATCTCACGTGATGCGCCATACTTCGGTTTTGAAATTCCGGATGCCCCAAACAAATATTTCTATGTTTGGGTTGATGCACCGATTGGTTATATGTCGAGTTTTGAAAACTACATCAAAACCAAACGTCCTGAATTGAATTTTGACGATTTCTGGAAAAAAGACTCTGAAAATGAGGTCTATCACTTCATTGGTAAAGACATTGTCTATTTCCATGCCTTGTTCTGGCCGGCAATGCTTGAAGGTGCAAATTACCGTACGCCATCAGGTTTATTCGTAAATGGGTTCTTGACTGTAAATGGTCAGAAAATGTCGAAATCTCGTGGTACCTTCATTAAAGCTGAAACCTATTTAGAGCATTTAAACCCAGAATATTTACGTTATTACTTTGCTTCTAAACTTTCTGACAAAGTTGAAGATTCTGACTTGAACCTGGATGACTTTGTACAAAAAGTGAATTCAGACCTAGTCGGTAAAGTCGTGAATATTGCCAGCCGTTGTGCAAAATTCATCAACACCAAATTTGATAACAAGTTAAGCACTACATGTGCTGAACCTGAATTGGTACAAAGCTTTATTGATGCCGGGAGCTCAATTGCTCAGGCTTATGAAGCACGTGAATTCTCTGCGGCAATTCGTGAAATCATGGCGCTGGCAGACAAAGCCAACCAGTACATCGATGAGAAAAAGCCTTGGGCACTTGCGAAACAGGAAGGTCAGGAACAACAGGTTCATGATGTATGTTCTGTGGGAATCAACCTGTTCCGTCAATTGGCAGTGTATTTAGCGCCTGTATTGCCAACTTTGGCTCAACAGGTTCAAGATTTCTTGCAACTTGAAAGCTTCGATTTTGCTTCTCGCGAAACCATTCTAGTGGGTCATGAAATTGCATTGTTCCAACCATTGATGCAACGTGTAGATCCAAAAGCGGTTGCTGCCATGGTCGATGCATCTAAAGATTCTTTAGCTGCCTCTGCTGCTGAACCTGCTAAAGCTGAAAAGAAAAAAGAGAAGAAGGTAGAAAAGAAAGCTGAACCTAAAGTCGGCGAAGCCGAAATCATTAATATTGATGATTTTATGAAAGTTGACCTGCGTGTCGCTGAAGTTTTGGAAGCAGCTACAGTTGAAGGTTCTGACAAACTGCTTCAACTCACTTTAAACGTTGGTGAGGCTGAGCCACGTAATGTGTTCAGCGGTATTCGTGAGTTCTACCAACCTGAAGACTTAAAAGGCAAATTGGTAGTGATGGTGGCGAACCTCGCACCACGTAAGATGCGTTTTGGTATTTCAAACGGTATGGTGCTAGCTGCGGGTAATGGCGACGGTGTTTGGGTGATTTCACCTGAATCTGGTGCTAAACCGGGTGATAAAGTGTCTTAAGTTTAGGTTTTGAGAAAAGAAAAGCCTCTACGTATGTAGGGGCTTTTTTATATCATCAGTTAAATTTACTTTCTTGATTTTTAATATTTTCAATATAAAATCAATGCGCTTTTTTATTCTTTTATAATTATTCGGGGTAAGCATGAAAAAATTATTAGTTTCAGTTCTAGCGATGTCTACAATTGCATTTACAGGTTGTTCGGTACGTATGGCTGACATGACAGTTGCATCTACTAAAAACTACAACCTAAACTCAAACCAGTTTGTGAAAGGTGAACGTGTTAAAGGTGAAGATAAAGTTCCTGTGATTTTATTCCCACTTGGTATTCCTAACTTCAAAACAGCAGTAGATCGCGCAATTGAAAAAGACCGTTGTGCTGTTGCACTTTCTGATGTGGTAATTACTCAACTTAATCAAGCATTTATTATTGGTCAGATTGGCTATCGTGTAGAAGGCACTCAAGTGATTGACCGTTCTCAGCCTGAATGTGCTAAATAAGTTATAAATATAAAAAAACCTCTATCTCTAGAGGCTTTTTTATTGCTGGGTCACTTAGCCTTGCAACACAAATTCCCAAATCACATAGCCCAGTCCAAAACCAAGTAGTGAATATAAGGTAATAATGAAAAATACAAAGCTGGCATTGTTTTTTCTTTTCCAAAAACTCATCGCGACACCCAAAGCTTGTTCGTAATACCCCATGTTAACGAGCTTTTCATAAAAAGTGAAATATATCTAAGCATTTTATTTATAATAATATTTTAATGAAAAACAGGTTCTTAACTTTCAAAAAATCAATATACAGATTCAGACTGAATTTTTAGTACAGATGCCAAATCAGCACTTCTATTTTTAAAAATGGTAAATATATTCATATTCTTTTTTTGCTAACATCCGTGCTAATACATGGAATTGACTTTAATTACATAAGAATAGCCATGAAATACTTCACCTCTTCTCTCATCATTTCACTGCTTGCTATAGGTTCAATGGCGGGTATCTTTCAAACACATGCACAAACCGTTTCTAGCACCCAACAACAAAAACAGGTTCCCGGTTATTATCAACATAACTTCGGGGATTACCAGATTACTGCCCTACTGGATGGTAGCAATTATCTGTCCAAAGCCTTATTTAAAGATATTCCAGCAGCCCAAGCCGATCAGATCTTGAAAAAATACTACGTTGATCAGGCCAAAGGCATCCAGACATCTGTGAATGCCTTTCTGGTCAATACAGCCAAAGAACTGGTTCTGGTCGATAGCGGAACTTCAAGCTGTAATGGTCCACACCTAGGTTCAGTGTATTCCAATTTACAGGCTTCAGGGCATAAACCTGAACAGGTGAATGCCATCCTGCTCACGCATTTACATCCTGACCATGTATGCGGTATCAGTAATAACGGTATTGCCAATTTCCCTAATGCCAACATTTATGTATCTCAAGCTGAACTGGATTTCTGGATGAATCCCAAAACGGTAGAAAAATTATCAAAAGCCAAGCAGGCAGGTTTTTTGGGCACAGTCGATAAAATCAAGAAAGCCATTGCACCCTATCAGGCCAAGAATCAGCTCAAAACCTTTAAAACTGGCAATAAAATCCATGCTTTCGATGTCATCAGTTCGGCTGGACATACACCGGGGCATTTTGGTTTTAGCTTAAAATCACAAGGTCAGCAGATGGTATTTATTGGGGATATTGTGCATTCACATACGCTTCAGTTTGATCGCTAACAGACCGGCGTTGACTTCGATGTCGATCCACAAAAGGCGATCGAAACCCGCTTAAAATATTTTGCTGAATATGCGAAAAACGGTCAGACGATAGCGGCACCACATTTGCCATTTCCGGGAATTGGACATATTTATTCTAAAGACAATAAAAGCTATCAATGGATTCCGGTACATTTTAAAGATTAATTGAATACTTCAATAATTTTATCTAAGCATGAAACCCTAATTTTTTAGGGTTTTATTTATTTTAAATATCCTTCAGCCAGATTCCCTATGACTTGGTAAATTTAAAACTTGAATGACGCGTTGAGATTTAAAAGCTATGATTTCGTTTATCTTTAAATTTTTTCTTAAAAATCTTTCATTTTTCACGTGCACCTTTAGCATGCTTTTTTAGCACCGTTTTTCTTACGATAAATATAAACGCCTAAAAATATAATATAAATTTGAATTTTATGAACTCTTGCTATGTCTTAGTTTGGTGCAAAAAAATAGCAACGTGCATTATATCGAGTCTTATCAATTTCAAGAAATTCTTCATCAAAATTTCCCTTGCTTAGCCCTCTTCTACAATCAATTTGCCTCTATATACTGATTTTCTTTTGTGATCCCGCGCACTAAATTGGAACGCACCATGCAAAATATAGACTTATTATTTCTTCTTCTCGGTGCAGTTCTAGTGCTTGCCATGCATGCTGGATTTGCTTTTTTAGAGCTTGGAACAGTTCGACATAAAAACCAGGTCAATGCCCTAAGTAAAATTCTAACCGACTTTGCCATCTCCGCCATCGCCTATTTTTTAGTGGGCTACTATATTGCCTACGGTCAGCACTTTTTCCATGATGCTGCAACCTTGTCTGCCGATCATGGCTACAATCTGATGCGCTGTTTTTTCCTGTTGACTTTTGCTGCAGCAATTCCAGCGATTATCTCTGGAGGGATTGCAGAGCGTGCCAAAATGCGTTCACAGGCTTTAGCGACATTATTTCTGGTTGCGCTGATCTATCCGTTTTTTGAGGGTATGATCTGGAATGGCAACCTTGGTTTTCAGGATTGGCTGACCCATGCATTTGGTGCAAGTTTTCATGATTTTGCCGGCTCAGTTGTCGTTCATGCAATGGGCGGCTGGATCGCACTGGCCGCAATAATCCTACTTGGTGCGCGTCATGGCCGTTACAAAAAAGATGGCCGGATCACCGCGCATCCTCCTTCATCAATTCCTTTTTTGGCTTTAGGCTCCTGGATTCTGATTGTTGGATGGTTCGGTTTCAATGTCATGAGCGCGCAGCGGCTGGATGCCATTTCTGGGCTGATCGCTATTAACTCTTTGATGGCCATGGTCGGTGGAACAATAGCAGCCAAAGTTGCGGGGAAAGATGACCCGGGCTTCCTGCATAATGGTCCTTTAGCAGGTCTGGTGGCGATTTGTGCCGGATCAGATGTCGTTCATCCCTTGGGTGCTTTTTTTATCGGGATCAGCGCCGGTATTATTTTTGTGAAATTCTTTACCTATACCCAAAATAAACTCAAAGTGGATGACGTATTGGGAGTCTGGCCTTTACATGGCGTTTGTGGTGCTTTTGGTGGATTAGCTGTGGGTATTTTCGGTCAGCAATGGCTCGGAGGAATGGGAGGAGTGTCTTTAATTTCACAACTCACAGGTACGGTGCTGGCGATTGTCATTGCTTTGGCGGGTGGTTTTTTGGTGTATGGCCTGCTTAAGGTTTTGATGGGTATTCGCCTGACTGAGGAAGAAGAGTTCAACGGTGCAGACCTGTCGATTCATCGTATTTCTGCTAATTCGGAAGAAAATACTTTTTAATGGATATAAAAAAAGCCTCTAGGGCTAGCGGCTTTTTTTATTTATAAGCAGCACGTCTATACGAGATAATTACTTCATACCAAAGATCAGTTTTAAACCAAGTACCGTCATAACTGCGCCTGCGGCGCGGTCAAACAAAGCTTTAAACTTCAAATAAACACGACGTGGCTTTTCCGCAGATAATGCAACTGCGACCAGTGAACACCAGCCCGCATCAATAAAGAAACATAAGACAGGTAAAACAAAATAAAAATACGTTGGAATTTCTTTGGGCAATAACGCGGTAAAAATACTGGCAAGCACAATCGCAATTTTAGGATTGGACAACTGTGTAATTAAACCTGTGGTAAAGGCACGGCGTAAAGACATCTGTTTGGCAATGGCGACATCCGCTTCGATCGGATCTTTGGCATGTTTAATAATTTTAAACGCCAGCCAAAGCAAATATAAACCACCACAAATTTTTAAGGCCAGATAAGCCGAAGGTACAGCCAGCAAAAATGCCTGCAAACCCAGTACTGCCAGCAGACCAAAAATCGCTGCACCGAGACCAGTACCCAATGCAGTAAATAAACCATGTTTACGTGAAATGGCAATTGAATTTTTTGCTACATAAATAGAAGTTGGCCCGGGACTCATTGCGCCTAACATCAGGGCAAAAGCAATCGAACCTAAAATCCAGAATGATTCCACGAGATAACCTGACTTAAAAATTGAAGGGCTATTTTAAGCAAAAACCTGACGATTTGCTGTAAAAATTTCTGGATTTATCATGAATTTTAACTATGGCAATTACTTAAGGTTTTAACTGATCCTGAGCACTCAAATGCTTGTCTAGCAGTTGATAATCCTGCTCATGTACAGGTACGCCACCAATAATCATGGTGCGGGTTTCTGTTTTAGGTTTATTCATCGCATCATCACAGCCCGACAGACTGAGCAGCATGCCGACCCACACAGCATAGGATAATATTTTCATTATTCTACCCTCCTCAGGGTTTCCTCTGTTTAGATTAGCATTGTTATTTAAATTATCAGCAGAATATTTGTGACAATCTACAACCAATTCGACAGCGATCAGCTCGCTATTGCCTATTCAAAAGCTCTGATTTTTAGCACTTCCGCTATAATGCCTCCTTCATAAACTTTGCGAACTTTTATGTTTGAAACCATTGCCCAAAATATTCCAGATCAACAGATTAGTTTTCACGATATTACTTTAATAATACGTCGTCTGGATCTGGTGCATCCGCAAATCTCGGGCAACAAGTTTTTTAAACTGAAATACAATTTTCTTGAAGCCAAAAGACAGGGTTATCAGCATATTCTGAGTTTTGGAGGCGCCTACTCCAATCATATTGCCGCCACTGCATTTGCCGCACAGCAGTTTGGTTTTCAGAGTGTTGGAGTGATTCGGGGTGAAGAACTGGCTGATCGACCATTGAATCCAACATTAGCCACCGCCCAACAATTCGGGATGCAATTGCATTTCGTCAATCGTGATGAATATCGGCGTAAACAACAGCCTGAGTATCTGACTGAACTCGCTCGACAATTTCCTGAGCATTATGTGATTCCTGAAGGTGGAACCAATGCTTTAGCGATTCGAGGTTGTCAGGAAATTTTAAAAGAAAATGATGCGCAATTTGATGTCATTTGTTGTGCAGTAGGCACTGGCGGCACCATCAGCGGATTGATCGAAGCCAGTCACGCGCATCAACAGCTTTTAGGATTTTCTGCACTGAAAGGTTCATTTTTAAAAGATGAAATCGCCCAACTAACGAATAAAACTAACTGGAATATTCTCGATGATTATTGTTGTGGTGGCTATGCCAAAACCAGTGCAGCCTTGATGCAGTTTATCCGGGATTTTGAAGCTGAATTTTCAATTCCACTGGAGCAAGTCTATACCGCCAAAATGCTGATGGGGATTTTTGATCTAATCGAGAAAAATTATTTTCCGGCTGGATCAAAACTATTGGTGATTCATAGTGGTGGTCTGCAAGGCCGTCATATTCCCTTTGATTTTATAGCAAATTAAGCTTCAATCGGTTGATTGTTATTTAAGGCAATTGACCCTTTGACCAAGCGGTAGATATGCCAGATAAAGACCAGAAATACGATCAGGAAGCCAATCAAGATCACGGTTAATAAGCCACCGACGATATAGCCCAGCAAACTGATCCAGAAGGTTTTAATTTGCCAGTCGACATGACTTTCCAGCCAGGTACCGCGCATTTCATCACGCTTGATATAATTCATCACAATCGCAATAAATGGGGTCAGACCAAGAAAAAATCCTAAAATATAAAGAATATAAGTAATCAGATTATATTGTTTTAAATCTTCCGCGCTTGCCATTCGCTTTTCCTTGTTATTATGTTTTTAGTTTGTACAAAAACTATGCATGAGTTTTAGACAGCTTTCAAATATTTTATGTTTAAAATCCACTGCGAATCTGCAATCACGGAACTGATTTTTCTGGAATAGAGAAAGCTGAAATAAAATTGTCTATAATGCTTCCCTTTTCTTCTCCCTTGAGTGTGTGATGTCTTCCAAGCAATACGATGTTCTAGTCATAGGTGCCGGTGCCTCAGGTTTAATGACGGCGTATATGGCTGCGCAACGTGGGCGTAAAGTCGTGGTGGTGGAAAAAGCCAATAAGGTTGGCAAAAAAATCCTGATGTCTGGCGGTGGTAAATGTAATTTCACCAATCTGGAAGTCGAACCGAGCAATTACATTTCACACAATCCACATTTTGTGATTTCAGCTTTAACGCGTTATACCAACTGGGACTTTATCGGCTTGGTATGTGAATACGGCATTGCCTATGAAGAGCGCAAACATGGGCAGCTGTTTACCTTAAATGGTGCAAAAGATATCTTGTCGATGCTGCTGGCGGAATGTGACAAAACCGGTCTGGTCGATATCAAAACCAGCTGCGAAGTGAAAGCAGTCAATCCAGTCGATGATCAAGGCTTTCAAGTGGCGACCTCACTAGGATACTTTGAAGTTGAATCTGTCGTCGTGGCATCCGGTGGTTTATCGATTCCTACACTTGGCGGTTCAGGCATTGGCTATGAGATTGCAAAACAGTTTGGACATCACGTCTATCCAACCCGTGCCGGACTGGTTCCATTTACCTTCTCTGACGGATTTAAAGAAGTCACCACGCGCTTAAGCGGTAATGCCGTAGAAGCAACTCTCTCGAATGAGCTTAATAGCTTTACCGAAGCGCTATTGTTTACCCATCGCGGTTTGAGTGGGCCAAGTTCCCTGCAACTTTCCAACTACTGGAATGTCGGTCAGAGCTTTAAGGTCGATTTCTTACCGAGTGTAGATTTACTGGATTTCTTTAAAACGAAAAAACAAAGTCAGCCCAAAGTCTTGCTGCGTACACTACTGAATGAATATTTACCGAAAAGTGTGGTGGCTGAATTACAAAGTCTGATCTGGACTGAAAGCGCTGAAACTGCCATTGGTAATATCAGCGATGACAAACTGGAACAGATTGCGGCACGTCTGCATGGCTTTGAAGTGAAACCTTCAGGAACTGAAGGCTACCGTACAGCGGAGGTGACTTTGGGTGGTGTAGATACCACTGAAGTATCCTCAAAAACCATGGAAAGTAAAAAGCAGAAAGGCTTGTATTTTATTGGTGAAGTACTGGATGTTACCGGACATTTGGGCGGTTATAATTTCCAATGGGCATGGTCATCGGCACATGCCGCATCGGAATATGTTTAATCAATAGATGATCTGGATTGATACTTTATTCATTCCAGATAATCTGTTTTAAACAGGTTGAGATTGGCCGTATTTGTTAAACGGTCAATCGTCAGCTGCATTTTCTGCGCTTCTCGCAGACATAGCGTCAAGTTATCTGCTGAAGATGCCATGAATTTATGTTGTAGTGCTTTCCACATCGTGTTGATCTCCTTTTCTTTATATTTTTAATGCAAGAAAAATACCAAAATCATTTTGGTATTCATTTGAATATTCTATATTTTTTAAAAAGAAAATTCTATTCCTAGTGACTGAGCAGAATTTTATTCTCAGTTAAATTCGTCTGTCTCTGGTATTTTCTTCTCCAGCTCTCGCTCAGACTGCTCTTCCTGTTTACTCTTCACAAAAATAAATCGATAGGCAGCGGTAAAAAAGCCAAGCGTAATTCCTGCAATGACTAAAGGAGCCAGAACTTTATTAGGTTTCTTGGTATTCATTCATTTTTCCTTATGACTGAACAAAATCGACCACATGAGCGTGGTCGATTTTGCTTAAAGATAACAGGTTATTTCAGGTCATCTTTTTTCTGAGTAGAACGATCAATATCGACATTCGGCTCTTTTTCTCCAGTTGAACCAAATGGATTATTGACTGGCGGATGAGTCGGATCGACTTTTAGTGAATCTGGTACGGCTTGATCCGCATCCGGATTGACCGGATCAATACCCAATGATTCATCATCCTGCGGTGCAGTGGTAAGGATTGCCGGGGTAGTATGAGATAAATCCGTACCCATAGGCATATTCTTGTCTAAATCCTGATTTGGCATGATGCCTGCTCCTGGAGTTGTGATTGAAGAATCGCTAGTGCCTGTAGCAGTTTGCGAACCACCAGAGGACTGGCTCATTGAGCTATCTGTAGAACTCATACCCATTGCTGCACCTGTAGTACCTGACATATCGGTTGCACTTGTACCTGTGGTCTTGCCACCTAATCCAGAAAATATGCTGTTCTCAGCTTTTTCTTTGACTGGATTGGGTTCTTTGGCCTCTCGTTTGGCTTTATCAATCAAATCTGTGAGTACACGCTCCGCAGGTTGACGACCACCCAAACCAAATGCCAAGGCGAATGCCACTGCTACAGCACCCAAAGTTAGACCAAACGCCAAGTTAACGATCGAATCGGCAATACCCATGGCACGCAGACCCATTGCGACAACCAGACCCATAATCAAGACACGAACCAGATTGGCTAACCAGCGTGAGCTGTTATATTCACCACGTTGTACGATATTCGCCACAATATTTGCCAGCCAGAAACCGATTACCAGAATCACCGCACCGAGCAGGATATTGGCACCGAAGTAGATGAACATTGCAATAAGACCACTGATCTGTTCAAAGCCCAGACGGTTCGCTGCTTCAGATACCGCAAATAGCATGGTGAATAAAACGATCAGGAAACCGACTACACTGGAAAGTTTAGTCGTGCCTAAAAAACGCTGGATATCCAGTTTGGCAGGAATTTCATCAACACCTGTACCGGCAACTACTTCAACTACCAGACGTGCTACCAGTTTAGAGACCACATACGCCAGAATCAGAATCAACGCAGCAGCGATAATATTCGGAATGGCATTCATGATTTCATATAGCATGGCTGTAGCAGGCTGAGAAATGGCCTCGATACCCAATGCTTCAAATGCAATGATCAGTGCCGTAATGATCACCACGGCGAAGATAAATGAACCAATCACCTGAGAAACATTCGAGTTTTTGAAGATGCCTACTTTTTCAGCATGTTGCTGTACGTTCAGACTGTTTAATAGTCCTTCAACAATACCGCGCACAATTTTCGCCAGGATATAACCGACAAAAATGATGACTGCAGCAATGAAGATGTTTGGTAAGTAACTAACAACATCGGTCAGCATATTCTGAACTGGTAACAGCAGACCGTTGAGACCCAGAATAGACAGCACGATTGGCAAGAACAGTAATAAAATTAACCAGTAAGCAATTTCACTGATGTTTTTACTAATCGGACTGACACCGACTTCAGCACTGAGTTTTTCATCGAGTTGCGTTCGGTCTAGCAGTTTTTGTAGCCCTATCTTCACCAGATTGGCCACAATCCAACCTATGAATCCGACTGCAATTGCACCTAGTAACTGCGGGATAAATAACAGGAACTGCTGGATCATATTACTGAATGGACCGCTGACACTGGTAAGATTGAGCACGTTCAGCGCACCAATCACGGCAATAATCAGAATAATCCAGAACACGACGCGGGCGATAATGCTCTCCACATTGGAGTGATGACCTGTCGCCGTATTTAAATGTGTATTGGTGCCCAGTTTTTGCAAGAGCTTTTTAACGCCTGCCGAGACCAGTAACGCAATGATCCAGCCAATTACTAATATGGCAATTGCACTAAGAATGGGATGGAACTGATCCCAATAGTACATGGCATCGAAGCCACCACGCGGGCTTCTCATATAATCATTCATGTTGTTCTACCCTCTTTGTTATTAAGCTATTTATCTGAAATCGGGGGCATCTCCCTGAAACAATCAGCCCCTTCTTTTTCCGGATTCATATTAGATTTGATGTTTTCAGACTCAAGCCAGGTAGATGGCACTACCTTAAAACATCACCATCCATTGCAAAAAACCCCCAGTGGTTCACTAGAGCTTTTCAGGTATTTTCAGTTATTGAGTCGCCTGTCCATCAGTCGCAGTTGCTGTTGCTTCTGTGCCATCACCCACGGTTGCTGTAGCTTCCGTTCCATCATTCATGGTGGCGGTGCCTTGTGTAGGCTCACCGACTGGAGTTGAATTATTTGGGGTAGCAGGCTGTACATTCGGATTTGGATGTCCTGCAGGAGCATCATTCGCATCTGGATTCATGTCAGCAAACATATAGAACAGTAGTGCGAGTAAAAAAATACCGACCAAAATCAAGATATAAACAGGGATACGCTTTTTCTGCGTCACGTCTGCCTGATGATTTAAAGGTGGTTTTTTATTGAAATCATCGACCATAACCATCCTCACTCTTTGTTATTCATAAGTAGATTTTTAGAATAACAAGCTGTGAATAGGGCTTCTGTGACAAAACATGGTGAGATGGTGACGGGATGTAAGTCACTAATCCATCAGAATTCTCTGCTAGATGCTACTTTAAAATAGCCGTTTGGCTGGGCTATGTTGCATATCGACTGGGGTTTCGTGTTCATCTTTCAACTGCACCCCTGAAAGCTGTAACTCACAGGATTTACGCATCAATGCGACCAGTCGCTGGATAGCTAGTGGATAGGCCAAGCCCGCAGAACGGACATTGGAAATACAGTTGCGCAAGGCATCATGACACCCTTTAAAAGCATTATAAGTGTAATAAATTCCCATACTATCGGGTGAGCTCAAACCCGGCCGTTCGCCAATTAGCATGACCAGCATTTTCGCCTGTAAAATTTCTGCCAATTCATCACCCAGTGCCACACGACTGCCACGGGCAATCACTAAGGGGGCAATCTGCCAGCCTTGTTCTTTGCATGCCTCTAGCAAGGCCGGAATAAAATGCAGGCTATTTTCCTCAATGGCACGTGCTGATAGTCCATCTCCCAGCACAATGGCTACATCCCAATGTTGCTGATGTTCGGCCCGGTATTGCTGCAATATCGTTTTGGACTGTTCTGAAAGCACACGCCCAAGATCGGGACGTTTAAGATAAAGATCTTTCTCTACCGCCTGGCTTTCAATTTCCAGAATAGGCAGTCCCGTTTTAGCTAAGCCAGATTTTAAGAATTCAACATCAAGTGGCTTCAGTACCGCATCTTTAGCTTGCGCATGTGCCAACTGAAATTCCAGACTTGGTCGAGTCGGCAAGCTGCCCCCAGTTCGACCTAAGGCAATCCGTGCATCAGTAAAGGCTTTTAATTTCTGCCAGGGATTATCCTGTAATTGGGACTCAAATTTCACATCGGCAATCAGTTTCATAGTACTTCCTCAAGACAGGATTAGACGTGAAAATTGCTTCGGCAACTCTGTTGGCCAGTGCAGCTGATTAGACTGTTGCGCCAAAATTCCCTGATGCTCCAGCCAGTAGTCAAATTCGGGTGCCGGTTTTAATCCCAGTAATTGCCGGATGTAGAGCGCATCATGAAAGGAGGTCGTCTGATAGTTCAACATCACGTCATCTGAACCGGGAATACCCATAATAAAATTCAGTCCGGCATTGGCAAGCAAGGTCAGGAGTACATCCATATCATCCTGATCGGCATCGGCATGATTGGTATAGCAAATATCGCAACCCATCGGTACACCGAGCAGCTTGCCACAGAAATGATCCTCTAGTCCGGCCCGGATAATCTGCTTGCCGTTATACAGATATTCCGGTCCGATAAAGCCGACTACGGTATTGACCAGCAAGGGATTAAACTTACGCGCCACGGCGTAGGCACGCGCTTCCAGAGTCTGTTGATCCACGCCATGATGACCATTGCTAGACAAGGCACTACCCTGTCCGGTTTCAAAATACATGACATTTTGGCCCACGGTGCCGCGTTGCAGGCTCAAGGTCGCCTCATAACCTTCCTGTAAGAGCGCCAGATTGATGCCGAAACCGGTATTGGCTTTTTCGGTTCCCGCAATAGACTGGAACATTAAATCAATCGGAACATTTTTATTGGCGAGTTGAATGCCGGAAGTGATATGAGTCAAAACACAAGATTGAGTTGGAATCTCATATTCCTGAATAACATGATCGAGCAGTTTGAGCAGCTCAGTTAAATTCTGCAGATTATCTGTGGCCGGATTAATTCCGATGACGGCATCTCCATTGCCATACATCAGTCCATCCAGAATAGATGCAGAAATTCCCATCAAGTCATCGGTCGGATGATTCGGCTGTAAGCGTGTCGACAGATGACCTTCCAGACCAATGGTATTTCTAAACCGCGTGACTACACGACATTTTTTCGCCACCAGAATCAGATCCTGATTGCGCATAATCTTGCTCACTGCCGCGACCATTTCCGGAATAAGACCCATTTTTAAGGCCGTAATCTTTTCTGTGGTGGCATCTGCACTGAGTAGCCAGTTACGAAAATCCCCCACAGTAAAATGCGAGATCGGATAAAAAGCATCGGCATCATGTTCATCCAGAATCAGGCGGGTGATTTCATCCACCTCATAAGGAATCACAGCTTCATGCAAAAACTGCTGTAACGGTACTTCTGCCAGACACATTTGTGCAGCGACACGCTCGGTTGCATCCACGGCCGCAATCCCTGCCAGCTGATCACCAGAACGTTCAGGCGTAGCCTTGGCCAATAAGGTTTTTAAATCCTCAAAGATATAATGCTGACTGGCCACATTGATCTGATACAGCATAAGTGTGTTCTCCCTGCTAGATGATTTATTTCAATTCCTTTTCTGCTGCCTCGATACTGGCAAACTCTTCTTCCGGCGTACCGGCCACCAGATGATGACGGCTATACAGCAAGAAATAGAGAATCAGTACCACGTAAATGGCGGCTGCCATTAACCAGACTTTTGGATCCACCAGAAAGCCTGCCACCACTGCAATCGCAGCAAGTACCAGTGCAATGGATGCCGTGACAATGCCGCCCGGTGCTTTATACGGACGCGCCAGATTTGGTCGAGACAGTTTAAGCTTGATATAGGACATCATCATTAGTACATAGGAAATGGTGGCACCAAAGACTGCCATCAGAATCAGCAGATCCCCTTCACCTGAAAGGGACAGCAGGAATCCGATAATGCCCGGAATAATAATGGCCAAATAAGGCGCATGATTGCTGTTGGTCAAGGACAGTTTTTTCGGCAAATAACCGGCACGTGAGAGTGCAAAAATTTGACGGGAATAGGCATAAATAATCGAGAAGAAACTGGCAATCAGACCCGCCAGACCGACAAAATTGACAAAGCTCGCCATCCAGGTATTAGCCCCATAAACAGCTACTAAAGCATCCACCAGTGGTGCACCAGAATCTTTAAGCGTATCTGCACCTGCTGCGCCAGGACCGAGCAACAAGATACTCAGGGCAAAGAATGCCAGAATCAGCATGGAACCAATCAGGCCACGCGGCAAGGATTTGGCTGGCTCTTTGGCCTCCTCGGCTGCCAGCGGGACACCTTCAACTGCCAGAAAAAACCAGATCGCATAAGGTACTGCTGCCCAGATGCCCAAATAGCCCAATGGCAGGAAACTGCTTGCACCCGCAGCTTCAGTACTGACCGCAATATCAAACAGGTTTGCACTATTAAAATGGGGCAACATGCCAAAGATGAACACCATCAAGGCAACCGCAGCAATTGCGGTAATCACGAACATGATTTTGAGTGCTTCACCAGCACCTTTCAGATGCAAACCCATAAACACCAGATAGCTCACCAGATAAATGATCCAGCCGCCAATACCAAACAAGGCTTCGCAATAAGCACCAATAAAACAGGCAATTGCTGCCGGAGCGATGGCATACTCAATCAGGATGGCACTTCCGGTCAGATAGCCGCCAAAGGGACCAAAAGCAGTCCGGGCAAAACTGTATCCCCCACCCGCAGTCGGCAGCATGGTCGACATTTCCGACATGGCCAGACACATACACAGATACATGAATGCCACCACAATGGTCGCAATAAACATACCTCCCCAACCCGCCTGTGCCAGACCAAAATTCCAGCCAGCAAAATCACCTGAAATCACATACGCGACCCCCAGACCGACGAGAAGCAGCCAACCTACGGCGCCTTTCTTGAGCTGACGTAAGGCAAAATAATCTTCTTGTACTGCTGTTTCAGTCACACTGGTATCAATCATACTTTTTGATTCTGACATAGCAACCTCGTTGTTTTTATCGTTGTTCCCTGGAGATATGCATAAGCCATACCAGTTCCGCAGGCTTTAGTGAAGACAGTTGAGACGCTGCCTTTCAGCGATGAAATGCGTTATAATTATCCACCTTCTCATTTATACACCCGAGTTATATGGCGTATCGTCAACAAAGTGTATCGCTTGATCTTGATACTGACGTCACACATCAATGTACGCTGCACTACAGCCGTGATCAGCATCTGATTGGAATTATTGAATTTAGTAAGCCAAGCTTCCTGCTTCGCTGGCAAGATCTGGAATATTTCCGTCGTCGTACCGAAGAATTTTCCGTGATGCCTTTTCCGGACTGTGTCAATGCGATGATTATCGATATTCGAGATGTAACGGCATGGCTGGATAATGAAGTGCCGATTATTCCATGGCGACTGTTGGAAGAAGACTGTCCTGTACGTCTGGTGGTGCCTGCAGACCGTATTGAACACTATGCCGGATTCTTTGAACCGACCTGGCTCAGCCCCGATGTCGAAACCGCCATTCAGGAAATCCGTGAATCCATGGATATGTTTGTGCATTAAGCTTGAATCGAAAAAACCTCCGCGATAGGCAATGCTTTTCACTTAATTATTTGAATCATCGTGGAATTTATTAGAGAATCCGATGTCAGGTTTGGCATCGGATTTTTTATGGTATTTCAGCAGGATATTCTAGATCTTAATAATCTGTTTAACCTCTCGAATCTGAGTACTTTTATTCACAATATCCCCGTTGAGTGGATCGAGTCCACACTTAGGTTCCGTGACTATTCGCAGGCGGCGTTCGCCTGCAGATCAGGTACTTTGGCTGGTTCTTGGAATGGCAATTTTTCGTGCTGTCCTCATCTATGAAGCAGCAAGAAGACTCAATATTTGCGATCAGTGGTTAGCGTCTTATGGCTTGCTGACGCGCATTGGTCTAACCGAAGCACTTAAACATCTTGGTGTAGATCCTGTGGAGTGGCTATTTCACCAGACCGGTCAGCACTGTGGACACCAGCGTTATCCGGTTGGGCTATCGGAACTTAGACAGGGATAGGTAGTTTGGTTTTTTGGAGAAGCGTTCGAAGCCTACAAGGCCTCGAACAGTTAAGATGTCAAAAAACCGTTATCCCCTAGATATCACAATCTCGCTCCTGTTAAGGGAACCGCATTGCCTTCAAGCAGGAGCTTTTGCCGATGGACAATTCAGCCTTACCAGTAATTCTCGACCGCGATATTACCTTCACCACGACGGTTCATGGTCAAACCGCGAGCTTTTAAAGCTTCTTTGGTGTCATCGACCATATCCGGATTACCACAGAGCATGACATGCGTCGTTTCCGGATTAAGCGCGATACCTGCTGCCTTTTCCAGCTCACCATTGGCAATTAGAATCGGCAAACGGTCGTGTAAAGGTGCATCGGGTTCACGGGTAATAATCGGGATAAATTTAAAACCGGTATGCCCTTCGCCAAAGGTCTCAGCGATTTCCTGAATCCGGTCCACATAAGCAAGTTCCGCCTGGGTGCGCACACTATAAACCAGATTAATTTTTTCGTATTTGCTCCAGGTTTCAAAGTCTTGCAACATGCAAATAAACGGTGCCAGACCCGTGCCGGTACCCAGTAACCATAGGTCTTTAGGCAAAGGCAATTGATAACGTGCCAGAGTCAGATAACCATAAGGAATTTTTTCCAGATGCAGCTCATCCCCGACTTTGAGGTGCTGTAAATTGGAGGTAAATTTACCTTCTGGAACGACAATCGAGAAAAACTCCAGGGTTTCATCAAAAGGAGATGACACCACCGAATAGGCACGGACTACCAGTTCATCCCCCACTTGTAAACCAATACGCGCAAACTGCCCTGCAGTAAATTTGAAATGCGCCGGGCGTGTCATCGTAAAACTAAATAATGTATTGGTCCAACGGTGTACAGATAAAACTTTTTCTCGGGTAAATTTTTCAATTGACATGATTTCAACGTGGCATGAAAGACTGTGCTCATGGTAGCATGGCAATATAATTTATTAATATTTTTTAAATGTTAAGGCTCTACTCATGCGCATGACTTTACGCCAATTGGCTGTTTTTGTAGCAGTGGCACAAGAGGGTACCGTAACGAAGGCTAGCGATGCCGTCAAGCTTACACAAAGTGCGGCTAGTATGGCTTTAGCAGATCTGGAAGATGGTCTGGGTGCTCCACTATTTGACCGTCTAGGCAAACGTTTACAGCTAAATGACCTGGGGCGCTTTCTTCTCCCTCAAGCCCTGGAAATTTTAGGCCGCTGTGAATCCTTTGAACAAGTTGCTAAAGGTGAGCTTCAAAGTATCGATTTACGTTTAGGTGCAACCCTGACGATTTCGGATTACCTGATTCCTGACCTGATGGCCGATTTCTTGAAAATCAAGCCGCAAGCACATTTACAGCTTCAAGTTGGTAATACCCGCCAAATGATTGAAGCGGTGAATCAGTTCCAGCTGGATCTTGCCTTAATTGAAGGTTCCTGTCATCTGCCACAGCTCCAATGTATCCATTGGCGTGATGATGAGCTGGCCGTATGCTGTGCACCGGATCATCCTCTTGCGCAATTGAACCGTGAACTAACCGCTGAAGATTTTAAATCTGTAGAATGGATTTTGCGTGAAGAAGGTTCAGGTACCCGTGAAGTGTTTGACAATGCCATCTTAAAAGATGTGCCAGATGCCAATATCCGTCTGACACTCGGTCATAATGAAGCAATTTTGAAAATTGTAGCGGGCGGAATCGGCATGTCCTGTATTTCCAAACTTGCGATTGAGCCTTTACGTGAAAAAGGTCAACTGGTGATTCTGGATACACCATTCTGGTCACTGACTCGTCCGCTGTTCATGCTGGTACATCGCCAGAAATATCAGGGTCCAGGTCTGAGAGCCTTTATGAATTTTTGTGAAAGCTAAAATATTAGAAGCACCTTCAGGTGCTTTTTTTAGGATTCATCAAAACTGACTTTCACATGGTATCCCATCGCCGTCACCATCCATTTTGGTATTGGGACAGTTACGAATAAAAAATAATGCTTCCTCATAAGAACGCATCTGACTACAGTGCTCTCGACCATCACATTTAAATTGAGATACAGATGGCGAAGCCGTTTCTGAAGTTTTCGGATTAACTGGGTTACTTTGGCTTCTTAATTCAGTGCCGCGATTTTCCAGGTTCTTTCTGCCCTGTTCAGATAATCCTTGCATAGGTAAATCACCTTGCGCTGCTCGCTGCTCAGCGACAATTCGTTGCTGCTCTACCATCAGTCCTTCAAGCTTTTGCTGTTTTTGAACTTGGTAGCTTTGGTATTTGTTATAAACAAGAACAGCAAGAATCACAATAATCACCAGTCCTGATATTGTGATTATTTTTGATGTAGTTGATGATTTTTTCTTTTCATAACGTGGAGAGGCTTTGGTTTCAATATCTTCATGTAGATCATTATTTTGTGCAACAGACATCGTTGCTTTAACATCCAAGCGAACAATATGGTCCGCCTTAAACTTTCCATTATCTTCCACAATTAAAAACTTTAATTTTTCCCCAATTCTTGGCGGAACATTTTTATTGGGAAAGTCTTTGACATGGAAAAATAAATCTTTAGATTGCCCTTCGATCTGAATAAAACCAAAACCACGATCTTCGTTATAGGTTTTGATTTTCCCCTCTTGAAACATAATTCGCTCTTATCTTTAATATTTTTTATGATTGTGATCAAAAAGAGACTGAAAATCTTTTGTAAAATTCTCTAAAGTAGAAACATAAAAACTAGAAGTGCATCTTATGGCGGAAGAATAGATCCCTAGTTAAAAGTAAAAAAATAAAATTTCTGTTTTATTTATACTTCACCAAAAATCATAAAACCAACAGCTGATGCCAATGCCAGCCATAGGGTCGGACTAAAGAAAAGTGAATTACGTACAGGAACACCGACTGTGGGTGCCAAGGATTGCAAGGCGACGACTTCTGGCACAAATTCATCCTGCGCTTTAATATCTAGACGTACCATGTTGTCTAAGGTCATGCTTTCTTGTTGGGGAATGATTCTAAATTTAAGCCGCTCTCCAATTTGTGGCTCAATTTCAGGCGAAGGTAGATCCTGTAACTTGAAACTTAACTCTTGAGCTTCCCCTACCAACTCCAAAGTACCCATACCACGTTCGGAATCGTAAGTTTTAATTTTTCCATCCGTAAACATGACACTTTTCTCTATAGAATTCATTTAATTTGTATTCTAAGCCAAAGGAAATGCTCAGCATTGTTGCTATTTGGTGGATTTTTTATGTGTTATCTGTCTCTTTGAATATGTAAGCGGTGGCACTATAAAAAAGAGGCTCGAAAGCCTCTTTTTAAATGTGACTAAACACGATTTAAGTATGAAGATTATCTATTAACCGCGGAAGTTGTTTAACAATACCGATGTAATTGATTTATTGTGTGTCGCCACTTTGGTTTTTTTAGCTTTCTTTGAGTTGTCTTCGACACGTTCAATCTTAATCGCTTTGTACTTATCGCCATTTTCAACAACATTAAATTTTACGCGTTCATTACGTTTTGGCTCGCCTTCTGCCGCAGGGAAGTCTGAAATATGGAAGAATACATCTCCCTCAGCGCAGCCAATAAAACCGAAACCTTTGGCAGGGTCATACTGTTTGATTTTGCCCTGATACAATTCATCTTTCATGCTATTGTCCTATCCTGAAAATGCCCTGTCTACATTATATAAAAAAGAGGCTGTAGTAGCCCCTTTTTTCATCATATTCAAAAATTAGTCTTTTTGAACTGAACCAAAGATTTTATCGCCAGCATCGCCAAGACCTGGAACGATATAACCATTTTCATTTAAACCATTATCGATAGAAGCCGTAAAAATCACGACATCCGGATGCGTAGCTTCTACGCGCTTAATGCCTTCTGGTGCAGCAACCAGAACCATCACACGAATGTCTTTACAGCCGCTGGCTTTCAGTACATCAATTGCAGCCACTAAAGAAGAACCTGTCGCCAACATTGGATCAATGATCATCGCGATACGGTTTTGTACATCTGGAACCAGTTTTTTATAATAGGTACGTGCTTCCAGAGTTTCTTCATCACGCTCTAAACCAAGTACCGATACTTTTGCACTTGGAATCAGGTTCAAGAAACCGTCGAGCATACCAATACCGGCACGTAAAATTGGCACAACCGTGATTTTTTTACCCGCGATACGGTCAACTGTAACAGCCCCATTCCAGCCATCAATGTCATGTTCAACCATTGGCAGGTCTTTAGTTGCTTCATAAGTTAGAAGCATGGTCACTTCTTGAGCTAACTCACGGAAATTCTTGGTACTGATATCTGCACGACGGAGTAAACCAAGCTTATGTCGAATGAGTGGATGACGGATTTCATGGATTGCCACGGGAGAACACCTAAAAGGTTAAAGATAAATTTCCGCTATTATAAAGGCTTTTATTGATTTGTATAAATAAAAAAGCCCCCAATCATGGAGGCTTTTTTGTAATAACGTCAATCTTTACAGATATTAGTTAAAACCACTTTGAACCAAAGTGAAAATGAACTGTTGCAATTCAGGTGACATGGCAAAGAATGCATATTTAGATACTGCAATCATCGGATCTGGGTAGACACCAATCACAAGTACCGCAAGCGCAGCAAGAAGTACCATGATACCACCGACTTTTTGACCCCAATGATTCACCGCATCTAGACGTGGTGTTTCAGGTGGTGTCATGTAAAGCACAACCATCACACGTAGGTAGTAGTACAGACCGATACCAGAACCCAGGATGACCATGGCAGTCAGGAACCAGGCTTCGCCTGCAACTGCAGTTTTAATCACCAGGAACTTACCGATAAAGCCGGCAGTTAAAGGAATACCTGCAAGAGACAGCATCATCACTGTCAATACAGCAGTCAATACTGGACGGCGCCAGAACAGACCACGGTATTCAGCCAGACTACCCGCTTCATCCGTATTGTTATACGGACTAGACATTAGCGTAACAACACCGAACGCACCGATCGTGGTTAATACATAGGTAATCACGTAGACGTTTACACTTTCAAAAGTCGCGAAACCTTGAACTTGCAAGAAGTCGGTATTACGTGAGCTTACGATGGCAACCAGCAAATAACCAAAGTGTGCAATTGAAGAATATGCCAAGATACGTTTCAAGTTCACCTGGCGAACCGCCAGCAAGTTACCTGCAAGGATAGACAGAACCGCAATAATCGAAATGATGGTGACGAAGCTGTCTGCCAGGATTAAACCTGAAGACAATACATAACGAACAAACAGACCAATCATCGCCACTTTCGCAACAGTCGCAAGGAAAGTCGCGATTGGCGCTGGTGCACCAGCGTATACGTCTGGTGTCCATTTGTGGAATGGTGCCAGCGATAATTTAAATGCCACAGCAAATACAATTAAAGCCAGACCAATTACCACAGCCGGTTGACTGAATACAGTAAACAGTTTGCCCGGTTCAGCAACGAAACTTAAAGTACCTGTATATGCATAAATATATGCCATACCCATAAGCAGCATTGCAGATGCAGTTGCTGAAAGCACCAGATATTTCACACCCGCTTCAAGCGATTGAGAACGTTGATGTGTATATGCCAACAAGCCATATACAGGAATCGACATCAACTCAAGGCTGATAAAGAATGATGCATAGTGTGAGCTTGCCACCATCAGCATGGCACCCGCAACGGATGTCAGCATCAGGATATACAGCTCTTCACGGTTATCTTTATAGGTTTCGATATACGCGTGAGACAAGGTCGCACATGCAAGTGCAGCAATCAAAATCACAAACTGGTACAGCATCGTAAATGGATCTACGATGAACAGATTCATCACGTTGGCAGGTGCAAACACGCCCGCCAACAAAACGAAAATGATATAGAACGCAGCAAGGTTTAAACCAATCACCGTGGTGGTAGCCACCAGGTTATGGTTACGCTTGATTGCGGTCAGCAACATCACGACGATCGCAGTTAACGACACGATCATCACAGGTGCTAGAGGCATAAGCTCAGAAAAAGACATTGTGAAGTTCATGGCTTATTGGATCTCCACATTTTCAAGTTGAGTCGTTACTTGATCAGCAACTTCAACCACTTCTTGAACTGGAATGTAGCTATTCGCTAACCACGCCATGCTTGAGTTAGAAACGTCAAGGAAGCTTTGTGGATATAGACCAAGCCAAAGTAGACCAAACGCACAGATCAACAATAATGCGATTTCACGTGCATTTAGATCTTTTAACGGATTTGTATAGTGCTGCTGTTGCGCTTCATTTGGTACACCAAACAAGGCTTTGTGAATCAGGATCAAACCATACAGACCCGCAAATACCAAACTGATTGCCGCAAGAATGGTAAACGCCGGGAATTTCGCATAAGCACCCATCAGGATCAGGAACTCACCAATGAAGTTACCTAGACCTGGAATACCCACCAACGCCGCGACGAAGAACATCAGGAAGAATGCAAGATACGGGAACTGACCACGCATACCACCCATCAAACGCATATCACGCGTATGCACACGCTCATATACCTGACCACACATAATGAACAGCGCAGCAGATGAAATACCATGTGCCAACATCATGATCATCAGACCCTGGAAGGTCAGGATGTTACCTGCGTAGATCGCAAGTAAAACGAAGCCCATGTGTGAAATAGAGGTATAAGCCAACAAGCGTTTCATATCGGTTTGCTGGAAAGCACACCAAGCACCGTAGAAAATACCGATTAAACCCAGGATGATTGCGAAGTCTGCAAACTGTGCAGACGCTGCCGGGAAGAACGGAATCACGAAACGTAATAAACCGTACGCCGCAGTCTTAATCAAGATACCTGCAAGATCGACAGAACCCGCAGTTGGTGCTTGTGCATGTGCATCTGGTAACCAGCCGTGTAATGGGAAAACTGGAAGTTTTACCGCAAAACCGATGAATAAACAGATCATGAATGCATAAGCAACCGCTGGCGCCTGAGCATCAAGCGTATTCGCCACACCTAATAAATAGTTGTAGTCGAAACGGATTTCACCCGTCATGGTATAGCCCACAGTCACCAGACCCAGGATACCAATCAGCATCACCAAACCGGCAACCTGCGTGTAAATGAAGAACTTGTTAGCTGCATAAACACGTGACTTGCCTTCTGCCCCTTTATGACCCCAAAGGGCAATCAGGAAGTAGATCGGTACTAGCATCATCTCCCAGAAGAAGAAGAACAGGAACAGGTCAATCGCAAGGAACACACCGATGACGCCACCCAACGACCATAAAAGGTTCAAGTGGAAGAAACCAACGTTCTTTTGAATCTCACCCCATGAACAGCCTACTGCCAGCACACCCAGGAGTGCAGTCAAGCCAACCATAAGAAGTGATAAACCATCCACTGCCAAGTGAATGTTAATGCCCAGGGTTTGAATCCAAGGCAATTTGAATTCGGCAGCCCACGAAGGTGTAGCACCGCCTAATTCATAGTTATAGGTACCAGTCTGCCAAAGGACGATGGTCAAAACCAACGTCACCAGCATACCGATCAGCGCGATATAACGCGGTAAGTGTTGGTCGAGTTTATCGACCAACCAGCATATGAAACCTGCAATGAACGGAATGAGGATCAGAGCCGGCAAAATAATATTGTTTGGAGCTTCCATTTTATTTCCCCACGACCTGAATCACGATCAAGATCATCAGTAGGACAACGACACCGAGCCCCATACTAGATGCATATTCACGCAGTGAACCGGTTTGACGTGAACTTGTAAAGCTGTGACCACCTTTAACAAGTGCAGGAAGTACCAGCCATAGGCCATCAATTGGATCACGACCAAAGATCTTCGCGAACATTAAATATGGCTTCACGAAAATGAGGTCATACAGCGTATCGAAACCTAATGCATTACGGCAGATATTGACCAAGCCAGCACCCACAGAAGTGGCTGCAAAACGTTTGACTGCATTGTAAGCAAAAGCGAACAACACAACACCCACTGCAAGACCTGTTAACGCAACAGCGATTGCGATGTATTCAGCACCATGTGCACCCGCTTCAAGCGCTTCAGGAATAATGAAGGCTGGAATTTGTGCAGCATCCAGAATACTCATCACTGGTGCTTTCAGAACGATCGCCAGACCTGTTGAAAGTACAGCAAGAATCGCCAGTGGCGCCCAGTAAGTTGCACCTTTGATTTCATGATAAGGCGTGTTTTCTTTGCCGAAGAATACAACCCAGATTAAGCGGAATGTATAAATAGACGTTAAGAATGCACCTGCAACACCCACCCAGTACAGCGTGTTATATACCGGTAAACCAGCAATATGACTTTGCGTCCAGACTGCAGCAAGAATCGCATCTTTTGAGAAGAAACCAATGGTCAGGAATGGAATCGCTGCCAATGCACCGCCACCAATCGCGAAACATGCAAACAGGAATTTGTTCTTGTAGAACAGACCACCCATCTTGAAGATGTTTTGTTCGTGATGGTAAGCCAGAATCACCGCACCTGACGACAAGAACAAGAGTGCCTTGAAGAATGCGTGAGTTAGCATATGGAACAGACCAGCCTGATACGCTTCAGCACCCACCGCCATAAACATATAACCCAGCTGACTCATGGTTGAGTAAGCCAGAATACGTTTGATATCGGTTTGAACCAGTGCAGCAAAACCAGCAACCAGTAAGGTCACCGCACCTGTGATCGAAATAAATACCATCACTTCTGGCGCAAGTTCAAAGACTGCGAACAGACGGCAGCACAGGTAAACACCCGCTGTTACCATCGTTGCAGCATGGATCAATGCAGAAACAGGTGTCGGACCTGCCATCGCATCGGCTAACCATGTTTGTAACGGGATCTGTGCAGATTTACCCGCCGCACCCAAGAACAATAACAATGCTGTCCAGATGGTCAGTGAAGAACTTTGCGTCATTACAGTCGCTGCATTTTCAACGATGTACTGAATGTTCAAGGTACCGAATTGCTGGAAGATCAGGAACATGGCAATCAGCAGGAATACGTCACCGATACGGGTCACCGTAAATGCCTTGATTGCCGCCAGACCGTTTGCAGGGTTCTGGTAGTAATAACCAATCAACAGGTATGAACACAGACCTACACCTTCCCAACCCAGGAATAACAACGCCAGGTTGTCACCCAAAACAAGCAATAACATGCTTGCAACGAACAGGTTGAAGTAAGAGAAGAAACGTGCAAAGTCTTCTTCACCGCGCATGTACCATGATGCAAAGATGTGAATTAAGAAACCCACACCAGTGACCATACCCAGCATCAATAAAGACAAGCCATCCAGCTGCAAGCTGATGCCCGGAGCAAAACCGCCAACACTGAACCAGGTCCAGAGATGTTGCACAACTGCAGTTGAACCATTATTAACAAAGTCCATACCTGCGATCAGTGCGAACAGTGCAGATAAACCGACTGCACCGACACCAATCATTGCTGCAACAGATTCCGGAAGCTTGTTGCGCCCCGCCGCTAACAGGACAAAACCAATGAGCGGAAATAAAATTGTTAGATATAAATAACTCATCCGCGCATCTCACTAGCAGCATCCACATCCAGGTGATGGAAGCGATGATAGAACTGAAGGACGATCGCAAGACCAATACAAGCCTCTGCCGCAGCAAGCGTCAGGATCAGGATAAACATGATCTGACCATCTGGCTGTGCCCATGCACTGCCCGCCAGGACGAACGCCAAAGCAGCAGCGTTCATCATGATTTCAAGGCTCATTAAAATAAATAGTAGGTTGCGTCGCACCATTACACCGTAAAAACCCAGTGCAAAGAGAATAGATGCAACGATCAAACCATGCTCTAAAGGGATGTTGCCCATTATTCTTTTTCCTCTTCTGCATCTGGTTCACGTTTACCTAAATGGAATGCAGCTACTAGGGCAGCAAGCAATAACATCGCGGCAACTTCAACCAACAACAAGTATTGCGTAAAGAGTGCTTGACCCACTGCTTTCGGGCCCACCATTTCTGTACCCATTACCAGTGAAGCTTGTGTGTAATCAGAGTTTAATACCCATACCAGTACCAAGCCGATCAGGAAGCTCATCAACGCCGGATAAGCCCAAGCCGATGAGGTCAACCATTTGCGTTCTTGTTCAACGGTCTGCTCACCCAGGTTCAGCATCATCACTACGAACACGAACAACACCATGATCGCGCCCGCATAAACAATCACTTCCAGCGCACCAGCGAATGGTGCACCCACGATCAGGAACATGCCTGCGACTGCAAGCAATGACACGATCAGACTTAATAAAGCATGTACCGGATTCGCGTTAGTGACCACGCGAACCGTAGAGACAATGGCCACGAGGGCCATTAAATAAAATGGCCACATCATGGTAATAGACTCCGTACATCAACAGGTGCACTTTCACGCTGTGCTTGACCTTTGTCCTTACCAGCAACTGCCATACCGGTGACACGGTAGAAGTTATAGTCAGGATATTTACCAGGACCAGAAATCAGCAGGTGTTCTTTTTCATAGACCAAGTCCTGACGAACATATTCGCCAAGCTCGAAGTCCGGGGTCATCTGAATCGCAGTGGTTGGACACGCTTCTTCACACATACCGCAGAAAATACAACGCGAGAAGTTGATACGGAAAAATTCCGGATACCAGCGACCATCTTCACGTTCTGCTTTTTGTAGTGAAATACAGCCTACCGGACAGGCAACCGCACACAGGTTACATGCCACACAGCGTTCTTCGCCATCAGGGTCGCGTGTCAATACGATACGACCACGGAAGCGTGGTGGCACAATTTCTTCGGCCGGCACTTCCGGATATAAAATGGTGTCACGTTTACGTGTTGCGTGGCTGAACACCATCCACAACGAACGAACGATTGACCCGAATCCAGCTAGAAATTTAAACATTTTGTTCTCCCTGCTGTCTTAGGCCTGATTCATCAGAATCACAGCACCAGTTACCAAAAGGTTAACCAACGCCAATGGCAAGCAAATTTTCCAACCAAAGTTCATCACCTGGTCATAACGTGGACGCATTAAAGAACCACGCGCCAGTACAAACATCATTACAAAGAATGCTGTTTTGATAATGAACCAGAATGCTGCTGGAAGGAACGGAATATCAAGGTTGAATGGCGCAAGCCAGCCACCGAAGAATAAAGTCACGATCAATGCAGAGATCAGTACCACGTTGACGTATTCCGCAACGAAGAACATCCCCCATTTCATACCGCCGTATTCGACATGGTAACCTTCTGCCAGTTCCTGTTCTGCTTCTGGTTGGTCAAATGGGTGACGATGCGTTACCGCCACACCTGCAACCACGAAGATCAAGAAACCTAGGAACTGAGGAATCACAAACCAGACATCTTTTTGCGCTTCAACGATTTCACGCATGTTGAATGAACCGGCAATTGCCACCACACCCATCAACGAGATACCCAAGAACACTTCATACGAAATGGTTTGAGCTGCAGAACGTAAACCGCCCAGTAAGGCATATTTGTTGTTTGATGACCAGCCACCGAACAGGACTGCATAAACTGCAATACCCGCCATTGCCATAAAGAACAACAGGCCGATGTTCATGTCTGCTACACCTAAATAAGGTGATACAGGAATAACCATGAACGACAGCACCGCAGTTGCCATCGCAACTGCTGGCGCCATACGGAAAGTCAATTTGTCAGCAAACTTAGGTGTCCAGTCTTCCTTGAACATGATTTTCAGCATGTCGGCAACAATCTGGAACATACCACCCGGACCAACACGGTTCGGACCGTAACGGTCTTGCCACAAGCCGAGTAAACGACGTTCAATAAAAGACATCAACGCAGCGATCAGTACTACAACCAGCAAGATCACAATCGCTTGAATGACTGAATAGGCAATTGGCCAGTTTTCAGCCCACAGCGGCGTTTGACGGATTAATTCTTGTTCCATGAATTACACTCCTACCGCGACTGAAACAGGCTCTGCAAGAGATACCGTCGGTGCCAGACCGATTGGGTAGCCAATATAACCTGTCGGTAAATATTCAATCACTTGAACTGGAAGAACGATTGATGTCTCACCTGCTTTCACCGTGATTGTCTGACCATCTTGAACATTCAGGCGCGCTGCATCCTGCTCACCCACTGCAAATACCGCTTCAGGAATACGCGTTTCCATCGCTGGTGTTTTTACCGTGAATTCACCTGAACCAAAAATATGGTGCATCGGTACTAGACGGAAGCTTTCAGCATTGACCAGAACAGGTGCCGGTGCAACGAATGTACGTGCCGGACGTTTTGCCAAACGGTCGAATAAACGAACGCCTGAATCACCACCTTTCAGTGAACCACCCACAGTTTCCTGGAACTTGTTCCAAGCTTGTGGCGAGTTCCAGCCTGCAGACCATGCAAATGGAACCAGTGGAGATGGAGTCTGGTCTCCGACATAACCTTCCATCGAGAATGTTAATGCAGAGTCTTTATCTGTAGGCTGTTTCGGCTCATGTACAGACAATGGCGAACGCATTGAAGTACGACCTGAGTAACGACGTGGTTCACGTGCCACTTTCAAGCCATGAACACGGAAGCCCGCATCAGGTGCAACATCCAGAATGCCTTCAAGCGCAGGAACGTTTTTCGCCACTGACTCGATCACATCATCCAGTAAAGTCCAAGAAATCGCTTTGCCTTTTACGCCTGTTTCCAAAGCGTGTAACCAGCGCCAAGATTCCTTGATCGCCAATTCAGGATTGTAGTAGCTTGGGTCATACACTTGATAGAAACGTTGTGCACGGCCTTCTTGAGATACAACCGTACCATCACCTTCAGCAAACGATGCAGCAGAAAGCACGATATCGGCTTTTTTCACTGTTGCAGTTTCAGAGTGATCCAGTACGATCACATCTTTACCTGCAAGTGCAGCATCGACCTGTGCAGCAGGAAGACGACGGTAAAGGTCGTTTTCAACCACAATCACAGTATCGTAATCTTGTGCAAATGCTTGCTCTAGGCTTTGACCACCCAAGATCGCCATACCCATCGAGTTCACTTCAGGAACCGTCAAGGTCAGACCTGCATTACCCAGATTCTGTGCAACTTGTGCAGCAGCTTCCATAATGGCAGGATCTTGCAAGCTTGTACCCGAGATGACCAGTGGTTTCTTCGCAGCTTTTAAAGTGTCCGCAATGGTTTGTGCAAATGCTTTGGCATCGTCATCTAAACCAAGAATCGTTTCACCCGCAACTGCTGCAGCAACTGCAAAACCTAAACGCGCGATATCGTTTGGAGAAGCAACCACTTCGCCTTCAGCAACATCAGACAAACGGGTTTGTGTCGCAGCCAGGATATAAATCGGAGATTTTGCATCTTGGGCAATACGTTGTACCGGCTCAGCTAACCATTCTTGGGTACGGCGCTCTGCCGCCATCTCTTTGCCTTTATTTTTCGCAGCTTGGCGAACAGATAAAGCCATACGAGGCGCAGTTTGCGTTAAGTCTTCACCTAAGATCAGAACTGCATCGTAGCTTTCAATTTCACGCATGTTCGGGTTGTATACCCCCTCGGTTTGCATGATAGAAGCTGCCAATTCAACCAGGTTTTGCTCTTTTTGAGACAGACCTGTTGAGAAGTTCTCTTGACCCACCAACTCACGAAGTGCGAAGTTTGATTCAAGTGATGCACGCGGTGAACCAATACCCAATACTTTTTTGCCCTGGATATTTGCAATGACCGTGTCTAGTGCTGCATCTACTGAAACAGTTTCAACAGTTGCACCTTGACGGAATTGTGGTTGACGCGGACGGTCTTCACGGTTCACATAACCTGTACCGAAACGGCCTTTGTCGCATAGGAAGTACTGGTTGACTTCACCGTTATAACGGTTTTCTACGCGGCGAAGTTCGCCATAACGTTCACCCGGAGAGATGTTACAACCTGAAGAACAGCCTTGGCATACGCTTGGCGCATACTGCATGTCCCATTTACGGTTGTAGCGAGCCGAATGAGTTTTGTCTGTGAATACACCTGTTGGACATACTTCAGTCAGGTTACCCGAGAATTCAGACTCTAAAGTGCCTGATTCCGGACGGCCGAAGTATACACGTGATGCGTTGGCATACACGCCGAAGTCCGTACCACCTGCGTAGTCTTTGTAATAACGCACACAACGGTAACACGCGATACAACGGTTCATTTCGTGGGAAATGAATGAGCCAAGCTCCTGGTTGTAATGGGTACGTTTGGTGAAACGGTAGCGACGACGGTCATGCTGCGTCATTACAGTCATATCTTGTAAATGACAGTGACCACCTTCTTCACAGACTGGACAGTCGTGCGGGTGGTTGGTCATCAAGAATTCAACAATCGAAGCACGGAAATCTTTGGCTTCTTTGTCTTCAATCGAGATGTAGGTATTGTCAGATGCAGGCGTCATACATGACATGACCAAACGGCCACGCGTATCTTCTGGATTCGCGTACTGGGTCACAGCACATTGACGGCAAGAGCCGACAGAACCTAAGGATGGATGCCAACAAAAGTATGGGATATCAATGCCAAGACTCAAACATGCTTGTAGCAAGTTTTCCGAGCCGTTGACTTCATACGATTTGCCATCGACATGAATTGTAGCCATAGTCGAATTCCTTAAGCTTGTTCTACGTTGCTGGTTTGAGCGGCGGCATTCACAACCTTCGCTTCAAATTCGCCACGGAAATATTTGAGTGCGCCCATAAGCGGCTCCATTGCACCCGGTGCGTGGGCACAGAAAGTTTTACCAATCCAAAGCTTACGAGTCAGTTCTTGTAAGTGATCGATATCTTCTTTCTTACCTGTGCCATCTTCCAGTGCTTTCAGCGCTTTCACAGCCCAAGGTAAGCCATCACGGCAAGGCGTACAGAAACCACATGATTCGCGTGCAAAGAATTCTTCTAGGTTACGTGTCGCTGAAACCATACATTGGGTTTCATCTACCACCATCAATAAGCAAGTTCCTAAACGCGAACCTGCCTTCATGATGCTTTCCGCATCCATAGGAAGATCAATATGCTCGGCAGCCAGGAAGTCAGTTGATGCACCGCCCGGTAACCATGCTTTCAGTTTCAAACCGTCGCGCATACCACCAGCATGTTCTTCAATCACTTCACGTGCTGTCGTACCAAATGGAAGCTCCCATAGACCCGGGAATTTTACCTTACCTGATGCACCATAAATCTTGGTGCCTGGATCTTTCGACTTACCCGCAGACAAGTTGATATACCATTCAGGACCACGCAGCATGATGGCTGGTAAGTTGTTGTAGGTCTCTACGTTGTTGACAATCGTAGGACGACCCCAAGCACCTGCAACTTGCGGGAATGGCGGTTTAGTACGCGGGTTGGCACGGCGACCTTCTAGCGAGTTAATCAATGCAGTTTCTTCACCGCAGATATAACGACCCGCACCGGTATGCACGTGTAACTCGAAGTTCCAGCCTGTACCAAGGATGTTATCCCCTAAGTAACCTTTGGCACGAACTTGCTCAAGTGCTTCATTTAAGTACTGAGCAGCTTCAATGTACTCGCCACGGATAAAGATATAACCGTGTGTTGCTTCAAGCGTATAGCCTGCAATCAGCATGCCTTCGATCAATTGATGCGGAAGATCTTCCATCAACAAACGGTCTTTAAAGGTACCTGGTTCCATCTCATCGGCATTACAAATCAGGTAACGTGGACCTGAGTTGTCGTTTGGCGCCATGAGTGACCATTTAATGCCTGCCGGGAAGCCTGCACCACCACGACCTTTAACAGTCGCTGCCTTAACCACTTCCAATACATCTTTAGGCGACATGGTCAGTGCTTTTTTAAAGCCTGCATAACCTTCCAGCGCTTCGTAATCATCTGCATTACGCACGTTGGCTTGTTTGCTTAAACGCCATGTTAATGGATGCGTTTCCGGGTTACCGTCGCCATAAATTGGTTTTGGTTCAGTATTCATACATACTTCTCCAACAGCTGTTTCACCGAAGTCACTTCAACCAGACCGTGCGTGTCTTCATCAATCATTAAGGTTGGACCTTTGTCACAGTTGCCCAGGCAGCAAATTGGCAGCAAAGTGAAACGACCATCTGCAGTCGTTTGACCAAATTGGATTCCTAATTCGCGCTGGAATGCTTCTGCCAAAGTTTCCGCACCCATCAAGAAACACGCAATCGAATCACATAACAAAATTACGTGACGACCGACCGGCTGACGGTAAATACGGTTATAGAACGTTGCCACACCTTCAAGGTCTGCAACGCTCATGCTCAGCATTTGTGCGATGGCATTCATTTGCGCATCATCTACCCAGCCATTACGGCGTTGTACACACTTTAGCGCATCTAGACACGCTGCACGTGGGTATGGGTAGTGCCCCATGTGATGTTCGATATCGTGAATTTCGTCAGCAGTCAAAATTCCTTCAACATTCACACGTGGCTTTTTATCAGTCAAAATCATCATAATGCGTTTACCCCTTAGCGATCCACGTCAGCCATTACGACGTCAATGGTCGCTAAATAAATGATTAAGTCAGACATTAAGCTGCCGTTAATCACAGAAGGCATTTGCTGTAAATGCGTGAAGGTTGGTGTACGGATACGGGTACGGTAACTCATGGTTGACTTGTCTGAAGTCAAGTAGTAGTTCGACGCGCCTTTCACCACTTCCGCCATCACAGATGCTTCACCCGCCGGCATTACAGGACCCCAAGATACACTCAGGAAGTGCGTAATCAAGGTTTCAATATCTTGTAATGTCTTGTCTTTTGGTGGTGGAACAGCCAGTGGATGGTCTGCTTTGTACGCACCAGACGGCATATTATCTAAACATTGTTTGATAATTTTCAGTGATTCTTCGATTTCACGGTAGTGAACGATGACACGTGCATAGGCATCGCCTTCGTACTCCACTGGCACTTCGAAGTCGTAATTTTCATAACCGCTATATGGACGGTATTTACGTACGTCAAAGTCGATACCTGTAGCGCGTAGACCTGTACCTGTTACACCCCAAGCCAATGCAGATTTTGCATCGTATTGCGCAACATTACGGGTACGACCCACAAACACCGAGTTTTTCAGCGCCGCAGTATGGTATTCCTTCAAACGTTTTGGCATCCAGTCCAGGATTTCACGGATCAAGTGCTGCCAGTTGTTTGGAAGGTCATGTGCTGTACCACCGATACGGAACCATGCCGGGTGCATACGGTAACCGGTGATCGCTTCGATCGCGTCATAGATTTTTTGACGATCGGCGAACATGTAGAAGACTGGCGTCATACCGCCGGCATCTTGAATTGCAGTACCGATAAACAGCAAGTGGTTATTGATACGGAACAGTTCAGACATCATCACGCGGATACATTGCGCACGGTCAGGTACAGTAATACCGGCCATTTGCTCTACGCCAAGCACGTAAGGCATGTTTTGCGCACAACCACCGAGGTAGTCAACACGGTCTGTATACGGAATGAATGAATGCCAGGTTTGACGTTCAGCCATCTTTTCCACACCACGGTGGTGATAACCGATATCAGGTACACAGTCTTTCACTTCTTCACCGTCCAGCTGCAAGATCACACGGAACGCACCGTGCGCAGATGGATGGTTCGGACCCAAGTTCAGGAACATGAAGTCTTCATCGGCATTGCCGCGCTTCATACCCCAATCTTCAGGGACGAAGCGAAGATGTTCCTGTTCGTAGTCCTGTTTGGCTTTATCTTGCAAATACGGCGTATATTCAGTCGCACGTGCAGAATATTCTTTACGTAGCGGATGACCTTCCCAATAGGTTGGCAACAAGATACGACGGAGCATTGGATGCCCTTCGAAATTGATCCCGAACATATCGTAAGCTTCACGTTCGTACCAGTTGGCATTTGGCCAAATATTGGTTGCCGTCGGAAGATTCAAATCGCTTTCTGCTAAGGCAACTTTAATACGAATGTCAGTATTACGCTCGAGCGACAACAGGTGATAGAACACGGTGAAGTCAGACGCAGGTAAACCGTCGCGGTGCGTACGCAGACGCTCATCTACCGCTGACAAGTCGAACAACATCACGTAAGGACGTGACACTGTACGCAAGAACATTAAAACTTCTTGTACACGTGCGCGCTCAACCCAGACTGTCGGGAAATCCTCGAAAGTCGTTTGCACAAAGAAGTTCTCACCAAATTTGGTTTTGAGTTCTTCAATGATGGCAAATGCTGGGCGTGAATCAACAGGCGTTGATTCTGGCATAGCAATGTCAGTTTCAGCCATTGGCTTGGCTTCCTATTTAATACAAATTCAGTCAACCTAAACGACAATTACACCCATAGCGGGTGCACAACAAAACAACCTGTCGTTTAAATTATTTAATTTCATCCATAGAGCGTAAGTTCTTCACAGCAACACGCTGGTCTTTCTTACGGTCACGTTCCGGCATCATCTTTGGCTTATACACTGGCTTAAGATCATCACCGATCACCGCAGAAAGCGGACGACGCTCTAGTTGAATCTGGTCTTGCAACAGCATCAATGCCTGAATCAAAGCTTCAGGACGTGGTGGGCAACCTGGAATATACACATCGACCGGGATGATTTTATCCACACCTTGTACGACTGAATAAATATCGTACATACCACCTGAGTTGGCACATGCACCCATTGAAATGACCCATTTTGGTTCAAGCATCTGTTCGTACAGACGCTGAATTACTGGCGCCATTTTTACGAAGCAAGTACCCGCTACAATCATTAAGTCCGCCTGACGCGGTGAAGCACGGATAACCTCGGCACCAAAACGTGACAAGTCATGCACGCCGGTCAAGGTCGTTGCATATTCTACGTAGCAGCAAGATGTACCAAAGTTAAATGGCCAAACTGAGTTTTTACGACCCCAGTTGACTGCTGTATGTACCACATCCTCTAAGCGAGTCATGAATACATTTTTATTCACTTCTTCTTCTAGCAACGGATCTTCTACAACAATACGTTCCTGAAGTGGATATTGGTCAGCATTCGGATTCGCACGGGTTAATGTATATTTCATCCCGTCTTACTCCTTATCAGATAATTGAGTTTGTGACTTTTTCACAAAACCAGATGATTGAGCCGGGATTTGACCCGTTGGATCCATCACCAATTCTTCAATCGAGTTGAAGCGCGTAATTTCTGCAAGATCCATATTTGGCGAACCAATCTTAGCTTTAATTCCTGCTGCCTTACGTCTGTCTGAAGGTGCCCAATTGAGTGCGCCTGTCGATAATTCGTAAATCAAACCAACAAGTAAAACTATGATAAAGATAGCTGCAGTTGCAAAACCAATCCAACCTACCTCACGAACAGAAACTGCCCATGCATATAGATAAAGTGCTTCTAAATCAAACACCACAAAGAAAATTGCAACTAAATAGAACTTTGCAGACAAGCGGATACGAGCTCCACCTGCGCTAACTACACCTGACTCAAACTGCTCCTGCTTGGCACGGCCCCATGATTTACCCCCGAGGAGTAATGGGACAGTCAGCATAAAGACGCATAAAAATGTAACGCCGATCACGAAGGCAATAATTGCCCATTCGTATGGAGTAATAGCACTCATGCGGGGATAACTCCTGGCAGGCCTATTTGTTAACAAAGAATGTATGTATTGGCCTTCAAATACACCAAACACAAAATTAATCCCGCCAATTGTACCTGATTTTGGATTTCACTTGCTAGTTTATAAGCCTTAGTCTTTGGGATGATTTTTTAGACATTTCAGCATTTAATTTGACTTTAATCATTCAGAATTCGTTTTAATCGTTTTCCTAAATTAAATTTTAATTATCTATTAATTTTTTTGTAAATAGCGCTACCAGAAAATAGACTGATCGATGAGCTGCTTTTCTCGCCCACCCATTTAGATATAGTCCTTTTCACGATTGAATCCAAGTTAAATCGGATAAAAACTTATTTTAACAACTATTTTTCAGTCCAAACCATTTGATTTAACTTGATATTTAATGTGATTTTTCAAACTTAACGGTTGATTTACCCCCTGCAGCCGCTTGCTAATCTTAGATTCACAATTGTGTCTTTTTGCAACATGCTCAACGGACTGATTCAGAATATGTTATTTCTATTTCTAAATCACATCATGACATTAATAAAGTAACAATAAGGAGTCCTTGCATGTCTCTACACTTCTCTCATCGGCCTAATTATTTTTTATTTGCTCAATTACTGGTTCGACATATAGAAAATTACATCCAGAAAAATCCTAACATAAGCCAGGCAGCTTTTGACTTACGCGATATCCATGCACTTTTTCAAGAGGACCACGCTTCTTCCAGCATCAATTTGGATGGCATTATGAATATCGCTGACGAATATAAAGTCGAAACGTTATCAGGCGACCAGAAACTGATTCAGCGCTATAATGTCGATGCGAAAAATACCAAACTGTTGATCGACTTTAACCCTGAAGCGCTACAAAGCTTAAAAGAGGGTAAATCACTGATTGAACCTGATGCGACCATTCAGGAATAAAAATCGCTCCCAATAAAAAAACGATGCCGATGCATCGTTTTTTTATGACTAAAATCATTCACACAATATCAAGCTAAATGATCGCTCGCTTCCTCAGGCTTTTTTTCTAGCATCTTGCGCTTACTCTTCTTGACATAACGTTGTGCCGGCCAGGTCATGGTAAAACGCGCACCACCCAGCGTCGGACTTTGATCCACCTGAATCGTGCCACCAAACCAGTACGCAATCCGGCTGACAATCGACAAACCTAAACCATAACCACCCGACGCACGGGTACGGCTATCATCCAGTCGGGCAAAGGCTTCAAAAATGCGGGCACGATCTATTTCTGGAATTCCCGGGCCATCATCTTCAACAGAGACATAGGCCTGACCATCCTGATCCAGACCACCACTGATCAGCACCTTATTGTCGCAATAACGCACCGCATTGCCGACCAGATTCTGAATTACGCGATGCAGATAACGGCGTTCTGCCTCAACCACCACATCAGGCATTGAATGTAGCTCAATGATTTTCTCGGTTTTTAATGCTTCAGTTTCCAGAGCTACCTGATTCAGCACTTCAAACAGATTGACCTTTTCAAACTCGATCGAAGGCATGCCCTGTTCTAGCTTGGCATAGGTCATGATCTCGTCAATCAGGGTATTCAGCGCCTCAATATCTTTATCAATCTGTTCGACCTGTTGCAGACGATAATCGTAATCATCTTCATCTGCCATCATTTCCACACCAAAACGAATCCGTGCTACTGGTGTACGCAGTTCATGCGACACCGCACGCATCAGTTCACGCTGGGCTTCAATCAGGCGCTGAATATGATCAGACATATTATTAAAGCTAGAGGCCAGCGTTGCCATTTCGTCACTTCCTTCTACAGGAAGACGCAATGACATATTACCGGTTTTCATTTTGTTTAAGGCATAGCTGACTTCACGCAACTTGCGCTGCATCGGCACCAGCAAACCATACACCCCCAGACTCAGCACAAACAGGCTCAATAAAGTAATACCGGTGGCCAACTGGAATGGCATCCAGTTAAACAATGGCACCGGCCCCATCACCAAGACTTGTGAGGTCGAACCTGGAATTGGCGAAATAATTGAAATGGTAGTGCCACGGATTGAGGCACTATCCCGATACAAAATGATACTGTGATCAAGACGCAAGCGCCCGATCTGCTCGGAATCTAAAGGTAAGCTCTGTACGTTTTCAATCGATACCGGATAAGAAAAATGATCCTGAATAGCGGACAGATATTCTTTTTCCTGACCCGGATAATAGACCAGATAATCCAGAATAAAGACCGGCAGCGCCTTCATCTGGCGCTCGGTGATACTGTCGGCCTTTATATACAGGTAATGATTCGGGTCATCGCGCAGCCCCACCACAATATAGGCAATGCCGGTTTTGGCATCCCAGCGCACCACGGCTTTACGATCTGCAATACGGCGACCTTCAGCACGTGTGATATCCACCTTGCTGGCTTCTACATAGTGAATTGGCAATTCCAGCAAATCAGAAGCATCGGAAACCCAATCCATCTTTTGCTGAAGATTTGGCTGGCGTGCGACCCCTTCACTAATGATATATGCCATACCATCAGTCAGGGATTCGCGATATTCTTGCGCACGCTGATAGTTGATAATCTGTACCAACAAATAGCCGAACACCGCCACCAAGACGACAAGGATGACGAGTCCTGCGTATATACGCAAAAATATACTGTGTTTAAACACCTATAATTTATCCTGCTTGTTCAAGCAACAAACCACATTTGCTTAAAGACCATTGGTCTCTTTAACAAAAAGATAACCCTTACTACGTACTGTTTTAATACGCTTCGGATTTTCTGGATCGTCACCGATTTTTGGACGGATACGAGAAATACGCACATCGATTGAACGGTCTTGACCATCATATTCGATACCACGTAAACGCTCGAAAATATCTTCGCGAGAGAGAATACGGCCAGCATTCGATGCAAGCAACCATAACAGGTCATATTCTGCACTGGTAAAATCAACCAGATCGCCATTTAAGGTCACTGAACGGCCGCCATTGTCGATGACCAGATCATCAAATTCGATGCGCTGTGCCACTTCATCTTCAGGCACCTTGTCAGTACGACGCAGCAATGCACGAATACGTGCCAGCAATACACGTGGCTGAACCGGTTTAGCGACATAGTCATCTGCACCCATTTCCAGACCCAAAACCTGATCCATGTCTTCAGTACGCGCAGTCAACATCAAAATCGGCTGATGATAATGTGGACGCACTTCACGGCAAATGGTCAAGCCATCCGCACCTGGCAACATCACATCCAGCACCACCATATCTGGCTGCTCGGCAATAATCCGACGAATGGCACGGTTACCATCCGGCTCTACCCCCACCTCAAGTCCGTTACGAATGAGGTATTCTTGCGTTAAACGGGCAAGACGCTCGTCATCTTCAACAATTAAAATCTTGGGTAACTTTTCTTCTTGGCTCATGTATTGCCCCTTATTTGGTGGATCTACGCTATAGGCGTATCCTTTTGAAATCCAATAGATACGTTTTTAATATGCTTGCAATATACACACGTTTACATTGTAAACAAGATAGCGTTCACCAAACTGATACATCAAGATAGCATTTTGTAATATTTTATCGTGCATTTTTTGGACAATTATGCTTGAAACAGTGGCTTAGATCTGATTTGCGATTTACACAACTATTACATGGACAAAATATGACTGCTTGATTCAGCACTTTTTAGTTATCCACAGTGTTATCTATAAGCACTTTCTTTTGACTTTGTTATGCTATGCCTTGCCTGATAAGGCTTATACAAAAATCAATAAAAATAGCGATATTTTTACAAGGATTAAAGCACAACTTAAGAAAAATATTTAGCTAAATGTCAATATTGATCTACCCTAAATTTTCCCGTATCTTGTGTTCAATTAATTTTAAAACCACTAGGTCTTGTGTTTATTCCTCAAACACTGTGGCATGAATTTTGCCCAGTTCAAACGGTCTATAAACATAAAAATAGATGACAACGGAGCTATGCTAACATGAGCGTAATCACTTCAACTCCTGGTCAACTTCAGGTGATTAAACGCACCGGTGATGTTGCCGCTTTTGATGCAGAAAAAATTTCTGTCGCAATTGGTAAAGCGTTTTTGGCGGTTGAAGGCCAACAAAGCGCTGACTCGAGCCGGATCCATGATCGTATCGAGCAACTGACGGAAATGGTATTAAATACCTTTAAACGTCGTTTACCTTCTGGCGGAACGATTCATATTGAAGAAATTCAAGACCAAGTTGAACTTGCGCTAATGCGTACGGGCGAACAGAAAGTTGCACGCTCTTATGTCATTTACCGTGAACAACGTTCTGAAGCACGTAAACAGTTAGGTGCTCATCATCACCCGACCCTGCAAATTACCGATGCTGAAGGCAAACTCAAGCCACTAGATTTAAGTGCTTTAACTGCGCATGTTACTAAAGCAGCAGAAGGCCTTGAAGGGATTGATGTACAAGCGATTGTCGATGAGACCGTGAAAAACTTGTACAACGGCGTAAAAGAGTCTGACATCTCGACCACGATGATGATGGCGACCCGTACCCGTATCGAGCAAGAACCTAACTATACATATGTGACTGCACGTTTATTGCGTGATGACCTGGTTGCGACTGGTTTGAAATTCCTGGGTCTACCTGTAGATACAGTTGAAGGTGATGCGCTAGAAACTTACCTGAAAAAAGGGATTGAGCTTGAGCTTCTTTCTCCAGAGTTGTTGAACTTTGACCTGGCGAAACTGGCTGCTGCGATTCAACCGGAACGCTCTAACCAGTTTACTTACTTGGGTCTGCAAACTTTATTTGACCGTTACTTCATCCATTCAGATGGTGTACGTTTCGAACTTCCGCAATTGTTCTTTATGCGTGTTTCTATGGGCTTGTCGCTCAATGAAGAAAACCGTGAAGACCGCGCGATTGAGTTCTATAACTTATTGTCTAGCTTCGACTACATGGCTTCTACGCCGACCCTGTTTAACTCAGGTACGCTACGTCCACAATTATCTAGCTGTTACTTGACTACAATTGATGATGACCTGTACGACATCTATGGCGCAATGCGTGATAACGCAATGCTGTCTAAATGGGCAGGTGGTTTAGGTAATGACTGGACGCCAGTTCGTGCCTTGAACTCATACATCAAAGGGACTAACGGTAAGTCGCAAGGTGTTGTTCCATTCCTTAAAGTAGCGAATGATACGGCTGTTGCGGTTAACCAGGGCGGTAAGCGTAAAGGTGCAGTATGTGCATACTTAGAAACCTGGCACCTGGACATCGAAGAATTCCTTGAACTGCGTAAGAACACGGGTGATGACCGTCGTCGTACCCATGACATGAACACTGCGAACTGGGTTCCTGACCTGTTCATGCAACGTGTATTCGAAGATGCTGAATGGACTTTGTTCACCCCTTCTGAAACGCCTGATCTGCATGATTTGACTGGTGCAGAATTCGCTGAGCGTTATGCACATTACGAAGCGATTGCCAAAGAAACAAACATGTTGCACAAGAAAATCCGTGCAAAAGATTTGTGGCGCAAAATGCTGTCGATGCTGTTTGAAACTGGTCACCCGTGGATCACATTCAAAGACGTATGTAACCTGCGTTCACCACAACAACACGTAGGTGTAGTTCACTCTTCTAACTTATGTACAGAAATTACGCTGAACACCAGCAAAGAAGAAATCGCAGTATGTAACCTGGGTTCAATCAACCTGGTACAACACGTTCAAGGTGGTGTTCTTGATCGCGAAAAACTGGCGCGTACAGTTAAAACAGCCGTTCGTATGCTCGACAACGTGATCGACATCAACTACTACGCTGTTCCGCAAGCGCGCAACTCGAACCTGAAACACCGTCCAGTGGGTATGGGTATCATGGGCTTCCAGGATGCACTATACGAAATGAACCTGGCTTATGGTTCTGATGCTGCGGTTGAGTTTGCTGATGAATCGATGGAAGTGATTTCTTACTACGCGATTTCAACATCGAGTGATTTGGCTGTTGAACGTGGTACATACGAAACATTCAAGGGTTCATTGTGGGATCAAGGTATTCTGCCAATCGACTCGCTTGATCTGGTTGCGAAAACTCGTCCTGAACGCATGTTCGAAGTCGACCGCACTCAACGTCTGGACTGGGACACTTTACGTGCCAAAGTTCAAAAAGACGGTATGCGTAACTCGAATGTGATGGCAATTGCTCCGACTGCTACGATTTCAAACATTTGTGGCGTGTCGCAATCTATTGAGCCTACATTCCAGAACTTGTATGTGAAATCAAACCTGTCTGGCGAATTCACCGTGATTAACCCGTACCTGGTACGTGCGTTGAAAGAACGTGGTCTTTGGGATGCCGTGATGGTCAATGACCTGAAACACTTCGAAGGTTCTGTGCAGAAGATTTCTCGTATTCCTGAAGAGCTTAAAGCCATCTTCGCGACTGCGTTTGAAGTTGAAACGCGCTGGATCGTAGATGCTGCATCACGCCGTCAAAAATGGATCGACCAGGCGCAGTCTCTTAACCTTTACATCGCTGGTGCAAACGGTAAGAAACTGGACATCACTTACAAAATGGCCTGGTTACGTGGTCTTAAGACGACTTACTACCTACGTGCATTGGGTGCGACTTCTGCCGAGAAATCAACCATTAACACTGGCGCATTGAATGCAGTTAAACCTGCAACTGTTGCGGCTCCTGTTGCGGCAGTAGCTCCGGTGGTTGAAGCGCAAAAATCTGAAGCTCCTGCAGAGGAAGAAGGTTTTGCTCAAGCGGCGCCAGTGCCAATGGCATGTTCAATTGACAATCCTGATTGTGAAGCTTGTCAATAATTAACTAAAGGTATCGAACTCAGAAATTAGGCTACTCACGTGGCCTCTCTGGAAATTCTCTAAACGTTAGGCTACGTATAGCGTAATTTTTCTGAAAGGAAGAATTATGAAAAAAAGAAAAGATATCTTTGGTCGAAAAATTGATTTAACCAGAGAAGAGCGTAAGTCTCTTCAAAGATTTGTAAGTGTAGCGATTACGGCTATTTGGTTTTGGCGATTTAGAGATTTGCCAATCATCTATAGCTTGCTTAATTGTCTCACTTGTATGTTCACAGAGTTTTTAAGACTTCTTAAAAAGAGTTGGGAATTATCTATAGTGCTAGCTATACCTTATTTTGCAGCAAAGTTCGCACTATATTTTATTCATTTGAGTCAGCCTATCATTTGATAGGCTAACTATAAAAATAAAGGAAATCACCATCATGCCTCCAATGACTCATAACTACATGTTAGGACTTGCGGCATTGCTGATTTCCTTTGGTATTACCTTTTATTTACCCATTGCTTACTTCTGGTTCAAAGTTCGCCAGCAGCGTAAGCAAAATAAGTAGTGGGGATCATTGCTCCTGTATAAAACTAGAGCATTCATCAACAAAACTTAATTTTGCTTACACAAATTAAGCGTATAGTAAGACATCTCAGCCAAGCTGAATGTCTCATAAAAGATATAAAGCAACGTAGAGAGAATTGATATGTCTATCCTAAGTTGGGACGATTTCGAAAATGATTCGCAAAAACCGGCTGCACCTGAACAGCAGCCTGCGCCCGTCGAGCCGCAAAAAGCGACTAATTCACAGATGGTATCTGATGCAGGCAACACATCGCCGGATGTGGCAGCTGCACAACCCCTTAGAGCCACTCAAAACCGAGGATCAAATCCAACCGATTCGCTGGCAAGAGCATCTGCTTCCCTAGAGCAACTTGATGTTGCACCGGGCCTGGAAGAGCTTGAAATGGGTGCGCAACGTGTACAGGTTGACGACAAGGCGATGATCAACTGTCGTGCAGACTTGAACCAGCTTGTTCCATTCAAATACGAATGGGCTTGGCAGAAGTATCTGGACGGATGTGCAAACCACTGGATGCCGCAAGAAGTCAACATGAACCACGACATCGCGCTGTGGAAGTCTGAAAATGGCTTGACTGAAGATGAACGTACCATCGTGATGCGTTCACTCGGTTTCTTCTCGACTGCGGATTCACTGGTTGCAAACAATCTGGTACTGGCGATTTATCGTCATATTACCAACCCTGAATGCCGTCAGTACATCTTGCGTCAGGCGTTTGAAGAAGCGATTCACACGCATGCTTACCAATACTGTATCGAGTCGTTAGGCATGGATGAAGGCGAAGTCTTCAACATGTACCGCGAAGTACCAAGTGTTGCACGTAAAGCGGCGTGGGGCCTGAAATATACCCAGTCTTTAAGTGATCCTACTTTCAAAACTGGTACACCTGAAAACGACCAGATTCTGCTTCGCAACCTGATCGCATTCTACTGTGTCCTTGAAGGTATCTTCTTCTATTGCGGTTTCAGCCAGATCCTGTCGATGGGCCGTCGTAACAAGATGAATGGTGTTGCAGAGCAGTTCCAGTACATTCTGCGTGATGAGTCAATGCACCTGAACTTTGGTATCGATATGATCAACCAGATCAAGATCGAAAACCCGGGTCTATGGACCACTGAATTCCAGGAAGAAATCATCCAGATGATTCTTGAAGGTACGATGCTTGAAATCGAATACGCACGTGACACCATGCCACGCGGTGTACTTGGCATGAATGCGGGCATGATGGAAGAATATCTGAAGTTTATTGCCAACCGTCGTCTGGCGCAGTTAGGCTTGCCTGAACAGTTCGCTGGTGTGAATAACCCGTTCCAGTGGATGTCGGAGATGATGGACTTGCGTAAAGAGAAGAATTTCTTTGAGACGCGTGTTACGGATTATCAGACCGGCGGTGCTTTAAGCTGGTAAGGTTTAGCGTCACGCGACACATAAGTTGTCATTTGCGACACATAAAATGTCATTGAGCGACACATAAGTTGTCATTGAATAACCGCCATTAATGGCGGTTTTTTCTTTAATCTAAATTGGATTTTAGTAACATGAGTTAATCTAATTTAACTATTTGATCATCGTTCCAAACATAAACTTGTTTATGCAAGTGTTGATTAGTTCTGAAATATTCATGTATCTCTTCATCCCCTTTATAGTTTTGCCCTCTTTCTCCCCATAATATCCATACAAATGTTTGTCCAGTTTCTATAAGATATTTTTGAAAAAGATCTTTTCTTAAATATAATAAATGACCTTTCAAATTCTCATCAGAAGATTTCAATGTTCTAAAAATAGAGGCTACCCCGTCAAAATCATATAAGTCTGGATCACCATTATGGTATTTTAGACCTAATCTCTGACATAATTCAGGATTCGGAAAGTCTATTCCTCCTGCTTGATTCAAAGAACTGTGATAAGACTCCCAAGAATAAGATTGCACAGGAACTTCTATTAAAAAACTAGATGCATCCCATTCATCCAAATTCACCCGACTATTTACATTTTCATTTAGTTCTAAAAATGAATTCCCCAAAACCATTTCACCTGCGTATTTATAGTGATTTTCAGGAATTCGTGGCAGAGCATTATTACCAAGATAATCCTTATTACAAAAAAATTCACTTATCGTAGAGACATGTTCATTTGCAACAAAAAAGCCTCTCATAAATGTAAAGATTTCACGATAATCCGTTTTTGAATCCTCTTGTATAAATCCATTCAGTAAAATCCAGCTATCAGTTTCGTTAAACTGCTGAGTCTCTAAGATATCCAAGTAGTTAGGAATTGGTCCATTTAAAATCCACGCACCAATATCCTTTGGAGAATTAGTAAATATATCTGTAGTCTCTGGATTCCAAGAGTTTTCTACTTTAGGGAATGTGGGATCGATACTCACATCACTACATCTTTCATTACCACGCCAATCATCTAAAAGCTCCCTATCAGCCTTCCATCCATACATTTCATAGAACGCAATCCAGCTATATTTTTTTCCATATCTATCTATTTTTACATCACGATCATAATAAGAACTCGAACCTATATCTCTATCAATCTCTTGAAATTTTTCAGGTAGATATCCAAGCTGGATCATTCTTTTCAAAATAGTCTTACGTGTCTCAATATAGTTAGGATGTGAATCATCATAATTACGTCTATCCGGAATTAATCTTCCAATAGTGTAATTATTAAAATCCATACGAAGGGCTAATTTTTTGACTTCAATTATTTTCTCTTCACTTATATCAGGGAGACTATCAAACAGATTAGGTAAATGTTGATAAGGTTTTTGACAATAATCTAAATATTCTTGACTGACAAAATTTCGATTTACTGTTAAAGCATAATTAATAGTACCTAGTAAATATTCTCTCAAAATTGTATGAGTAGTAGAGTATTCAGAATTAGGTAAAAAACAATTTTCTATAATTTGTTGGGCGAAACCACAAACATTACTATTTATTTTTTCTACATCAATAAAATCTGCACTTAAAATAGCCCCATACGCTGCAGCAAAAGTTCTTTCTGGCACATATGGATCCGTAATATCTAATGAATTAATTGCCATCTCAAAGAATGTTTTTGGATCTTTTTTTGCATATATAGAAAGTACTTTTGTTGCTTGATCCCTTAAATCTCTATGGTTAGTTGTTAATAACCATTGAACCCATAAAGCTCGACCTTTCTCACTAGAACCAATTTCTATTCGAGACCATCTTTTTTCAAGAACCTCTAGGTCATTTTTAAGTTCTCTATAATTTCTTCTTATCCATTCAGACCATGTTAAATCACGGTATGTATTTCCCATAGCTCTTAAAGCTTTATCTAAGAAGCTTGCATCAAAGGGATGAGCATATGCCGACCGAGTAGTTTTCAGCTTGGTAAATGCTTTAGAAGCAAATTGCTCTGAGGATAATAAATATTTCTGGAATTCCTCTATTGTTTCTCTATTGATAAGAGCTGCTTGCTCTTGAGTTGTTTGTAAAAGAGCACGTTCTTTAAAATCACCTTCTAACAATTGCCAAAGATGTTTTCTCACATAATATTTAGGATATAGACCAACTAATGAGTTAAAAACATCATAAGCCAGGGTATTTGAATGTAGTTGACCATACTGAATTTTATGAATATTTTGCCTAATCCAACTATTAAAATCACCTTTTAAAAGGTATTCAGCTATTTTAAACCCAGCCATTAAATCATAAGAAAAACCTATCTCATGATTACCATTTTGTGATCTATACTTTAATAATATACCCTCGGATTCAAGGCTTTTTATTAAGCTGCTTCCTGACCTCACGACTTCATTAGCAATACTACGAGCCTGATTAAAATCTAATGTCCTATAATTTTCTGTCCATAACACTTCAGCAATTTTCAATAAGGTATCTTCAATATCTTCATGATATAACCTTTGATTTGACGGAGATAAATCTACAATATGATCAATTGCTTTTTCAAAGTATTTCTCAAATATAGCAACTTGAGAACGGGGTAATGCTTCTACACCTACAACTCTTCTTCTTTCTGAATTTGCTGATTCACAATAAAGTCTTAATGTTAAAGGATGTGTAAGTAGTTCGATTGGTATATCTGCATCTAAAGCATCTATTTTGTAATGTTCAAAATAACAATGTATCGCCGCAATTGGATCATCTACAAACCCATTCAACTCAAAAGTTGGAATTGTTTCTGGAATACAATCTTTATAAAACTCTCCTCTTAAAGTTAGCACTAGTAATATATTTGGATAGTTTTCTAGTAATGCATTTGCTTTTGCTACTTCATTTCTCCAATTTCTTGGGTCTTCAGATTCACTTAGCCCATCAATTACAATTGGAATACGTTTACAAAGGCGTTGACCTGCTGCATCTACTGCTTCTAAAAGATCCTCAAATGTATTAATAGGTCGTCCATATATCTTAAAACTTTTGACTAAATGATCTAAATTTTCGCCTGCATGTAAATCTTTTCCTAAAAAAAGGACTCCAGCATTAATGCCATCTCTTGGTCTACATATTTCTAAAGCAAGATCTGTTTTACCATCGCCAGCCTTACCAACGATAGTAATGACCTTGGCATTTAAAGCATTTCTTACCTTTTTTATTTCTTCTGAAAAAGCATAAAAATCTGCTAACAAATTTGCTGCAAACATAGCAGTATGGCTTCTATTAGCTCGTAATCGAGCTATCGTTTTCCTATATTTAGACCAATCACAACTTAAATCTTCAACCAAAAGCTCTTTTGCTTTTTCAAAATTTCCTGCTGCCAACTCTGAAAATAAACAATCTAAAAAACCACTCAATCTTTCCCCATCAGCTATAAAATCGGGCAAGGTTGTTTTGACATAGCTATCCTCAAGATTAAGTGCATCTTTGACTATTTTTAAATTATTGTTTATAGATTTCTCAAGGCTATCTAGTGAGTCCCAAGAGGAGTGTCTTCCTAAACATTTTTCAATTATCTTTTCAGCTTTAACCGTTTGGTGCACTTCAGGTTGAAACTTCTTACTATGAGTAGATGCTATGATTTGATAATGTTGATTTAACACTTGTTCATCAATTACCAACTCACCAAAATAAGCCTCTCGCAAAGCTAATGCTGGTCCAACCAATAAACTCTCAATGTCATCGCAAGTTTGAAGATGTAGTTTAAATGGATAATTAGCTTGCAATCCATAAAACCACTCTTGATCGCCCTCTGTAAGAATATATTTAGTCCATAAAACCCAATCCGTTAAGTGAGGTAAATATTTCTTAGACTTATTAAGTCCATCAACAATTTTATCTTTTCTAGTTGTTCCTATTGCTCGTGCTCTAGGCAAGTCATACCATTTACATTGCCATCCATACCATCGTGTAGAACCTCCCAAAGCACAGTCTTGGTCTAACTTTAGATGGAACTCGACCCCAGCCTGATTAGCAAGCTCTTTAAAAGAACCATATTGACCATAGTGTCTTCTTATTAATGATCTACAAAGCTTTTCAAAATTTACGTCAGCTGCACCAGATAAATTTTCAAATTTACTCCAATCAAGATGAGACATTCTATTATTCTTCCCCAAATTTCTCAGGATTCTCAGGATTCTCAGGATTCTCAGGATTCTCAGGATTCTCAGGATTCTCAGGATTCTCAGGATTCTCAGGATTCTC
>NZ_JARDAL010000007.1:0-1720 GCF_048957595.1 Acinetobacter sp. AS5
AGGATAGAAATGTTTTGAGTAAACTTCTACTTTAGCACCAGCATCTACAAATATTTTAATAAATGCAGATATATCAATCTCATCCGTATCAATCGTTATCTTATTCCCATCTCGCTCTAAATAATAATCAGAATTAAATTGATCTATTTCTAATGGAGATAAATGATTAACGTGGTGTTCTTGAAGAGCCTCTAAGACTTCTTTAGAAAATCTATGATTTTCTGGAGGTTCACCAGATAAGTAATATTCCTCATATTCAGAAGCTTTTTTCAACTTTGTAACAAACTTTTCTATATTTTCAGCATCTTTAGCTTGAACAAATGAGCCTATTAATACCAAATTCATAGAATGTTCTGATCCATAACTGTTCCAAATTTTCACGTCTTACCCTTATTTATATTTCTTTAATAACTGAAGTGCTTCTAAAACACTTTTTCCACCAATTTCCTGACCAATATTTGAATATGAACTACTTTTAAGAAAGCCTAGAGCATCTATATGAGCATAAGCATTAAGCCCAGTTTCCATCAAAAGTGGATTGCATATAAAATTTGATTCAAGCCCAATATCACTTATAGTTAAACGAGTTTCCCCACTATAACCTTCTATCCACTTCTTCATTTTTTCATAAGAATCTTTTGATAAACTTTTGACGTTTTGAGTAGCTTGCTGGGGTAAAAGTAGAACTTCGGATATATCAAACTTCTCTGCAATTTCTGTGACCTGATCAAGGTCCTGTATAGTTGAATCATTAATTACAACATTGAAACCCAAAGAACTAATTTCCCTTGTTCTTTCAATACGTTCTATTAATTTATCAAATTTTCGACCACGAAATTTCTCATAAGTAGTCCCAACACCATCAATACTTATTCTAATGAAATTTACATTTCCTTTAAGATTAGACAATAAATCATCAGTTAAACGATGTCCGTGAGTAGTGAATGTTACAGCTAAATCTGTCTCGTTAGCTGTAAATTCACATATCTCAGCAAATTTAGGATATAAAGTTGGTTCCCCGCCTCCAAAGCCCACTCCAAAAGTACCAAGCTGATCAATTTCCTTTAACCATTTTTTTAAGTAATCAAATGGAAGAGAGGCTTTTATTTTGGGCGCATAGCAAAATTTACAATGCAAATCACAAATATTAGTAAGTGCTACTGAAATTTGTCTAGGTGCTACAGTCCAGTCTGCTTCTGGCAATAGAAGCTCATTTATTAGGATATTATTCCCATTAGCCCTATCAAAAAAATGAACTCCATCTGGACCTATTCTTTTTTTCATTGTAAATTAATAAACTTAATACAGATAATGTATTTTAAACATAAAAATCGAATTGATTCATACATACTCTCATATCTTTATCTAAGATTAGTAAGCCAATCTTCTTTGTAAAATTTCAACTTTAGATACATAAGACTGTAGCTTATTAAAAGACTAGCAAGCTCTAACTGAGTCACATTTCAATTGTCACTTAAAGGCAAGTAGATGTTATTGAAGCAAGTGAATCATAAGCGTATTTATCGCATCATGAAGCAGATGTATTAAAAAAACCACTTTCTTTAGGAATATCGACAAGACTCATCGAACGTCATAAATACCAAAAACTGTTGGATGTAATAGGTAATTTAATTTTAAGGTAGTAGGGTGTGTTGACACTTTTAGCTTAAAAAAATAGCGAAGTAGTAAAATCAAATCGCCAAACCCAATTTTACTATTC